>LDWW01000011.1 GCA_001045525.1 Chitinispirillum alkaliphilum
CCGCGGCAGCCGCCCAGAATATTCTTACTCTCTTTTACTTTCGAATTTAACATTTAGGAACACTGAGAGAATAAAACCGGAAACAAGATCCCAAAGCCCCCAACCGGGAGATTTCTTTTCTTCAGTCTCGCTAGCCTTCATACCAGCATTGGGGGCGGGCAAGTGCTGCCCCTTTTCTGTTATACCCCATTTTAACCGATCTCACCTTACCACAGAAATTTTCACTCTCTCATCCTGAATTGATTTCCCCTTATCCGAGTCTCTGATATTTACCAATACCAGATAAGTTCCTTCTGAAACATATCTTCCGTTTCTGTTTTTCAGGTCCCACTGAACGATATATTCGTTTTCATCATATTCAGATTTTTGGAGTTTACCCGAAAAGATAAGATTCCCCAGGCGATCATATATCGCAGCAGTACCAAAAAGGTTGAGATTAAAATTACCGATTGGGTTTATGTTTCTGACAACTACAGTGATCCCTTCAAATCTGTTATAACCTGCGTCTCCCATTCTATAAGGGCTCGGTCCTGCTGTAACGATAAGATTAACCGGGACCTCTCCCATTTCCATCGGAACCCGTCTGTTTCGGGAGTTGCTCTGTACATTCCCATTATCATCTGTAATCCCAGCAAAGGTATTGATGTAAATAGAATCCCCTGTCTG
This sequence comes from Chitinispirillum alkaliphilum, assembly GCA_001045525.1. Taxonomy (NCBI): domain Bacteria; kingdom Pseudomonadati; phylum Fibrobacterota; class Chitinispirillia; order Chitinispirillales; family Chitinispirillaceae; genus Chitinispirillum; species Chitinispirillum alkaliphilum. The sequence goes on from LDWW01000011.1 coordinate 667, forward strand.
AGGAGGATAATCAGAAGAGTTACCACGCACAATGAAGAAATATGTTGTACCTTCAGTACGGAAATTTTCAAGTTCCAGTGTGTACTCTCCCCTTGAAGACTGAGGAGGTATAAAAGAAAACGGAGTAGAGTGTCCGATCGTTTGCGATTCCAACCGTTCACTGAACGTGACCATAAGAGTGTCATCCAGCCTTACATCATCCAATATATCTCCCGGTTGATATTTTGCGTTCAGAATCACCGGAGCAGCCCTGTCACGCACTGTACCCTGAACCGGCTCATCAAAACCGGTTACTTTCACAGTTGTTATCATACGTCCGGAAGTAAAGATGGTATCTACCGATTCGAGATTCATACTTACGGATGCACTGTCTGAATCAAGATATGACAAATCGACTGCGTTGAAATCTCTTCCCACCCAGTCAAAATCTATATCAAGATCTCCGATCAAAACGTTTTTATTGAAATGAATAACCACACTATCAACTATACCATCGGCATTGCTGTCGTAGTAGAGAGCCGAATCGATCGCCGGTGGTATTGGCTGTAAAGACAATTGTACAGGCCTGTTTAAATTATGGGCCCTGTTGCCGTAGACATCCGAAACGTTTCGAGAAGGATTGAACCTGACCCAATCTCCCTTAACCGGAACCTTATTTTCATTTTCACTTCTGACCGTAAGCCTGAAATATCCATTTTCATGCTGCGGAGGTATGACACTAAGAACAAAAAGTACAGATGTGTCTCCGTCATCCTTTATAAGCTGCAAAGAGTTCCCTGCAAGGTTGTCATTAGATTGCCTGAGGTTCTCTGAAAAAGAGAGAAAAAGCACATCCTCCAAACCAGTTTCAATTCGCTCCCTCACCATACCCTGGGCAATTAGGGGGCCGACACTGTCACGAACCACAAAGTCGAACTCCTCCTCCTCTATATCAGGCGTTAAGGGATTATAATAGAAATGAGTCCCCAGCACATTTGAACCACTGAACGTAGTAACCCCTTCAGGAAACGGCTCCGGGATAATCACAGTCAGACGGGTGGAATCAGAGAAATGCAGTCTAAGATTTTCACTCCCGCTGATTGACTTTCTGTTACCTTCTTCTCTGATTGGCCAATAAATATGAATAGAATCAGGGATTTCACTTAAGGCTTCCTGATATTTAATTTCGAGGCGATTCACACGCCCATCACCGTAATCTGCAAATACCGCAGCATTCTCAACAGCTGTCGAAGCCCGTTCAAAATAGATTTCTGACTTTCTGTTGCCAAGAATATCATCGGTATCGACCGGTTCAACAGTTATTGTTCCGTTCTGCACATGTCCGGTACCCATAACCCATACCTGGGCGACTCCATTAATCAGAGATACAGAAGATAGCGGATCTTCAGAACTTTCTGTTTGGTAGAATTCAAGACTATCGTTTGAAACAAGTGAGATTTCTGCGTCATACTGCGTACTTACCGGATTGTCAGGAAAATCAGCGATCACCCTGATTGTCACAGGAAGTCTCTGCCCTACCAGACCATCCATTCTGTTATTGTAATGAGTTTCAGCTGTATCGCCATAGAATATCTCCAGACGGTCCTTGTCTCTTGTAATCTGAAGATCTGCCTCGTCATCCGCCCCATTTGACAAACTCGCATTAATGGTGAAAATGTCATCACGCCCCCCGTCTGTCACTCTTGCGTTAAACTCCACTTCACCTTCGCTGTTGGATGACTTAACATTATCACCCGCAATGGTTCCGATTTGTGGATTAGTAGAATTTACAGTAATCTCTGCAGGCTCGGTCACCCTGTTTCCAAACCTGTCGTACACTGAGAGCCTGAGAGCATAGGTTGAATATGGTTCTATCGAACCGGGCACAGATCCCTCTGCCCGATTGGATTCAGGGTTCACAAATGCGATACTGTCTGCCTGGGCAGGGATAACCTGCACAGATGTTTCACCAAAGAAATTGGGTCTGTCCCAGTTGTCAGCAACCTCGATTCTCTCAGTTCCGTCTTCAGGAACAACAGTAAAATACACGTTTTCCGAATGACCGAGGGGTGGTATGGTTTCAAAAAACACCGGTGTTGAACTTTGAGCATCCCACAAAGTATTGCCTGTAACAAGCCGTACACTGATACTGTCAAGATTCTTCAGATAGGGCTGCCCCGCAACAAAAGGTTCTACCCTCAACCTTACCTGCTGCCCGGCAGTAACCGTTGTTAATACCCTGTCTTCCACCAGATGCAGCACTTCAACTTTTATCACATTTCTTGGTCGCTGAGCCAGTGCAACAGGCCTGTTTTCGGGATGAACCGGATTCCCCAGAATGTCAGTAAATGTTCCTGAGGGGTTAAGTCTGAGACTGTCTCCCGGCACAGCTGCATTTTCCCCGATATATGGAATCACCAGCCTGAGGTTATTTCCGGTTTCAGACTTTACCACATTCTGTACGTCAAGCGGGATGTTTTCACCATCGGGTTTAATCAGGATAAGAGTTTCCCCTGTCAGTGATGCGGTGTCGATCTCCTCAGTAAAAGAGAGATAGAGTGTATCGGTACTTCTGGGTGGTACGTTCCGTTCTCCGATTGCAGCCCCCTGAGCAATAAGAGGACCTACTCTGTCCCTAACCTGAAACCGAATCGTTTCTCCCGCAAGGGGATATTTGTAGAAATGTGTGCCAAGGGTATCATTTCCTCTCAGCCCGGTGAGCTCTGCAGGAAAGGGATCGCTGAATCTTACATATGCAAGACTTCGGTCGACATTGTCAATACGTATATTTTCTCCACTTACAGTTCTTTTCTCTCCCTGTCTGCTGTTCCAGAAAAGCTCCAGAGAATCAGGCTCAGTCCCTTCTGTTAACGGCTCACTATACCGCACCACCATACTGTCAACTACCCCGAATCCGGTGGTGGAAAAAACTTCGGCATAGAGTATCTCTGTGCGCTCTGCCCTGAGTACCTCAACTGTCACCCTGTCGGTCGGGAACACTTCATTATCCCTGAAAACACCCTCGATTGTAACCAGCCGGTCCTGATCATCTCCATCTATTCCCGGAACAAAAAGGATTGTCGAATCGGTAACAATCAACTGATCGTTGTTGTTATCCCCCGAAACGAACACTGCATTCTGTAAAGCCCCGTAGTCTGCATAATTAAAATGGCTCAGAGAGTTTTGTACCAGTGGTCTCAGCACAAGAGTGTCTCCCGGCCGAATCGGATCCGGATCGGAGGGGATAAGCTCAAACCATTTCAGGTGAATCACAGAATCAATTTCAGTGTAGCAATTTTCGTAATAATTTATCCATTGTCTTACAGCAAAGGCATTGTTGCCATGTTTTGAAGGTACATCATAATCATGGGTTGGGTTTGGTAAATTGGAACTATCTGAGGACTCGGGCAGATCGAAATACCAGCTGTAAGTGGGACCCGACCACTCTGAGCTTGTCAGATTGCTGAAATTCACGACTCCGCTGAGCCCGGCCTGATGCCATTCAAAAGCAGTTGTAATCGGTGGAAACTGATAATTCACCACTGTCGTGTCCACCGTTCTTCTCTGATCAGAGAAAAACGTGATTACTCTGATCATATCAGTTGAAGGTGATTCGCTGTAAGAGAGGTTTGTACCGAAAGAGGTGCTTCCACCAGATATCCTGAGAGTCTGATTTGCGGCATTTTCACTTTCAAGCCGCACACTGTCTGCCGGATCGGAAAGGGTGATCTCTATTGCTCCGTCCCAGCAGGCTAAATTGAGCTGACTGCCATCATAGGGTGTAACCTGCACTTCACCCCTGATGCGACCTGTAAAAGCCACAATGAAATCGAGCATGGGGTAATTACCCTCTATGAGGCCGGCTGTAGCGTTACCCAGATCAGTAAAGACAAATACTCTTCCGTCTCTGTACTGCGGGTACAAGTTGCTGTCATCGAAGGCGATTCCCACAAACCTCCCCACATGACTGAGTTCTCCATTGTAAGGTCCTAAATCTACCCATACACCCGATTGACCGGATTGTGCCGGGTTATCCCCCATGGTGTAATACCGTGCTTCATACATCCTGCCGTTATAGTGCACCCTGTCTCCACCACGATATACCCCGGTGGGGTTCCAGTCCGGCCCGGTGCCCTTGATCTTCAGCACACCGTGACCACCGGCCAGATTTGTATGATCCACATAACTTGTCCAGAACAACTCATATTCCTGCTGCGCAAAATCAGCAGCCCCTTCCGGATAGGTTGCCATGGCTGCATCCATATTTACAACCGCCCAGTCTTGGCCATTATTGGCATTATATGGGCGGGGTTCTATATAGAAGTTTGACTGTTGTGCAACCGAATTTACAAATTCATTTATCCCGGTCTGCGCTGCAACCACTTCTTCCCAGGCTCCCCCACTCGAGTGGTCAACAAAGAGTGCTACCCTCCCCCCCTCTTCGACAAAGCTTCTCATCTTCTCGTTGGTAGCATCTGTGGGTTCATGGTATCCTGCGGTATCTGGTCCATACAGCATGACCCAGAACTGATCATAATGTTCGGTGCTAATTGAAGCGGGAACTTCCGGAAGCACTGTAACTTCATGGCCCAGGCCCTGCAGATATGTTTGGGTTCGCTGGTAGAAGTAATAATCTCCATCTTCGGGCCCTCGGTCATCGCTGATAATGAGGATTCTCTGTCCCTCCTGAGCATAAGTCCCGCTCTGCACTGTCACCTGCAGCAGCACCACAGTAACCGCAAGGGATAACATGGTGTAAACAGAAACCATTCTTCTGGAATTCATAATCATTTCCCTTCACTTAAACGCTTCAAATCGTGTGGATAACAGATTTCTTGTTCGCATATCAGATCTATATAAATATAACATGTATCGGTCTCAAACAGAACACCCCGGCACGTGATCGCACTCTGTGCTGCAAAATAATCTTTACCAGAAATTGTGAGACTATTACCTTAAACCTACTTACTTACCTGATTTTGCGCAGGGCGGCACTTTTACAGCTCTTGTTCAGGTGCTCATATCGGATTATTGCTGATCAGATTATACAATCAATAATTTATTTCGTGTATCGATTTTGTGCGTTTTTTTCTGCATTTTTTTTGGCTATATTTCTGGTGCACTATATCTGCACAGATTTCTTAATGCCCTCACTACCCATATCTTTAGAAATTCTCTCCAGTTCCAGACCACTCCACTCGGATTCTACCACTTCATCATATGCAAGTCTGGTGGTAAACCCTCTGCAGAGCGCCTCAGTGATATCAGGCAGTGACAGTGTAGGATTTATTTCGTTTACACAGATACTCTTGCGCTCAAGGAGTTTGATCTGAACATCCCTTGTTTTCTTATCGAGAAGAAGGTAGTTTGGAAGATTTCTGTAAGCAGAACCAAGCGGAACAGATCCATGCTGAAGAACAGCAGAGAGATTTCTTTTTTGGGCTGAGCCCACAAGTTTTCGTCCATTAACCATTACTTCATCACGGTTCGGAGAGAGAAAACAGGGTAGCTTTATCTCTCTTTTAAGCTCTTTATACTCATCGTAGGAATCATGGGCGTCACAGGGTATCGAACAGGTTTTGAGTCCCTCAATCAGACAGTTGGTAATAATTCCGTAAGTTTGGGAGATGCTTTTACCCATCTGAGTCAGATTCTTATTGAAAATACAGCTGTAGGTAAGATCCTCCTGGTGCAGGACCGCTCTTCCCCCGGTAGGTCTTCTTATCCACTCGACTCCATCTTTTTCGATCATGGTGAAGTTTAAAACATCCTTTGGCTCCTGCATGCAGCCAACAGTTATGGAGGGTTTTTCCCAGTTATAGAACCTCAAAAATACCGTTTCGTCATCTTTGCAATTGTTCAGCAGGTAATTGTCGGCTGCCATGTTAAAGGCTGCGGACCTTTCAAAATCTCTTATGATTCTTAGTTTTATAGCCATCTAAAAAAAATACTCCCTTATATAGTAAGGTTACAAAAACTATTTTAATTTTTTACACTGTTAAACCCTACAACTGTGGAGAAGATAAAAATGGAGAAACACGCCTTAGGAATTGATCTTGGAGGAACAAATCTCAAAGGAATCGTTCTGACCTCTTCCGGAGAAAGCAGACATCTCACCCGCATTCCCACAGAAGCAGAAAAAGGCGGAAAACATGTGCTTGATAATCTTCTGAAACTAATCGGCATACTGGTTGAGAAAAACGGAAACAGTGAATCTATTGTAGGTGTTGGAATAGGCACGCCCGGTTTCATCGACAACGACGGGGTAATTTTAGGTGGTGCAGAGAACCTTCCCGGATGGAAGGACACCCAGGTGTTCGTGCCTATTCTTGAGCAATACGGACTTAAGGCAACAGGCGGAAATGATGTTACCGTAGCTGCATTGGCAGAGCTGAAATTCGGGGCTGGTAAAGGTGTAAACAACTTAGTATGTTTTGCCCTGGGAACAGGTGTGGGTGGAGGAATCGTTATAAACGGCAAGCTGTACAAGGGCACTCACGGAATGGCAGGTGAACTTGGTCACATCAGTGTAGACTCAAGCGGATTGCCCTGCAATTGCGGCCAGGTCGGATGTGTTGAACAGTATGCATCAGCTACAGGAATCGTGGCACTCGCTGTAGATTATGCTAAGAATGAAACCTCCCCGTTGGCAAAAATTGTTCAGGAAAATCCCTCATCAGTGACCTCAAAAATGGTGTACGAGTATGTGGCAAAAGAGGATCCCCTTGCACTCAAGGTACATCATAAAGCAACAGAAATGCTCGGACGGGCAGTGGGTATCACCATAAACACATTTGCCCCTGACAGAGTTGTGCTGGGCGGCGGTGTTATGATGGCAGGCGAGGTTATACTCGAGGCGGTGAGAAAGTATTCTGCAAATTTCTGCTGGCCCGAAATTTACGAGCAGTGTCAGATCGTTGCAGCACAGATGGGTGAAGATGCAGGGGTACTTGGTGCCGCATCAATGGCTTTCGATGAGCTGAGTGAATAAAGAGTCTCCCTGGCCGAACTCCCTTGCCTATGAATTTACACCCTAAGTACAACAGTGTTGTTGTGTGCGGTCCTACAGCCTCAGGGAAAACACACCTGGGCGTCAGGATCGCAACAGAACTCAATGGAGAAATTCTCTCCGTTGATTCGAGACAGGTGTACAGAGGTATGGATATCGGTACAGGCAAGGATCTCGATGAGTACGCCACAAACGGACAATCGATACCATATCACCTGATAGATATCGCCTGTCCCTCCTCCATCTACACTCTTTATGATTTTCAGATCGATTTTTATAAAAGTTTTACTGATATAACACACAGAAAGAAAACAGCAGTTGCTGTTGGCGGGACTGGGCTTTATCTTGAGGCGGTCCTAAAGAACTACTCCATTGCGCCGGTAAAAGAGAATGTTGCGCTGCGCTCGGAACTGATGCAGCTCGAAAAAGAAAAACTCAAAGAGATACTAAGCTCAGAGAGCCCCCAACTTTACACCAAAACAGACCTCAGCTCAAAAAAGAGAATTGTAAGGGCTATTGAAATAGCACGCTCGGCCAAAGTTCCTCTCACATGCAAAAAAGCTCCCGATATTAAACCACTCGTATTATATGTAGTCTGGCAGAGAGAGAAACTAAGGCAAAGGATCGAAAGAAGACTGGTACAAAGACTCGACAACGGAATGATCGATGAAGTAAAAAAACTTATCGACAATGGCATTACAGCTCAGAGGCTTCACCTTTTTGGGATGGAGTACAGACAAATTTGCCGGTATCTTTATAATGAGGTGTCTTACGATGAGATGTTTGTCTGTTTGCGACAGGAGATATTCCACCTCGCCAAACGTCAGGACACATGGTTCAGGGGCATGGAGCGCAGAGGTATTCCCACCTTTAAAATCCATGAAGGTGATTTTACGGAAGCAAAAAATGTGATTGACTCTTTTAAATGAAACCAGCATATTTCAGGTTGTAATCTGCCCCAAAATCACACATAAAATCAAAACTCAATACAAATAACCGCATAGGGCAGAAGTTCAACTTTCACCACCCCCTCCTCAACAGGCTGGCTTTTTGGTTCAGCACAGAAAAACCCAACCGGATCCTGTACAGATGCCATATAGGTTGTCTCATCCAGCCGCTTCAATTGTACTTTGTCACAGGTCAGCTGCATTTCTGTTTTTTGAAGTTCACCGGAGGTATTACAGATCAACACCCTCTTGCGTTCCCCTTTTTCCACAAGGCAAGCTTTAAGATTCGTGTTACTTGTCCTTACAGAAGTGATTGTTCCGTTTCTGAAATCTTCAATGAGGCCAAGAACAAGTAATGCCGGGGAGAAAAACTCATCTCCGAGAAGTGTATCCTTATCCGCCATAGAATCGCCGAAATATGTTACAGACTCCACATTCCCGGAGAGGCAGGATATAAAGCTTGAGAGAGTCCAGGCTGCACCAAAAAGCCCCTTAATACGCAAATCAGCCCCACCATCCTTCTTTGGCTTTGATCTCTTCGTTCTCGGCCTTAAAGTAAGAGGCGATATTACAAGCCCCGAATCTCCGGCTAATCTTTCTGAATCGACCACAACTTCATGCAGTCCCTGCAGATTTTCCATGATTGCGTCATTATCAAATGTATGCACCTGGGGATTCGGCGCAAAGACTATGCAGTCTGCGCTTTCAAAACGCTCCTTTGCTCTGTTAAGTTCGACATAGTAATGATCGGCTCCTGCACATACTGCTGCTCCCGGAGCATACGCTTTAAGTGATTCTTTAACAGAATCGATCAACGGATTGGGCGTGACAGCAAACTCTTTATGATAAACCAGGAATCTTTTAACCGGTATTTTTACGGCTCTGAGAACAGAGAGTAACGTTTCAATCTCATTTTCAAAATCATGGCTGAAAGTCAATGCCAGTTCTGATGCTGACTGTATCCTGGAACAGTATAAAGCAGCCCTCTGCAAGAGATCCAAATTATCTTCGGAAGCATCCAAGCCTATTCTCAAGTGGTTTATTCCTGTAAGAGAGAGGTTGTAAATTTCTCTCTCGGATAATTCTACCATTGGGTTGAGTGATATACCAATCTGAGGCAAGCCGAATTTTGACTGACTAATACCGGTATTCCCTTCTGCAGTCTCGTCATCACCTGGGGGGAGTTCCCCAAACAGCGACAACGATATCTCCTGATTGACTTGGGCATATTTTTTTAAGGTATACAAACCGGGGTAACCGATTGGGGGACTGTATGTTTTAAACGATGCATCTGTCCAGTTACGCTGATCCTCGGTTTCGAAAACTCCGCCAGTCATAGAAAGCACAGCACCGCATTCTTCCCCAAGACTGAAGGTAATCTTCCGAACATCCCTCAAAGGCTGAAATGGAGCTATTGCCTGGGGAAAAGCAATCCTTTCTGAATTTTTGTCACTGTGTTCAACATTTACCTCTTTGCCTTTAAACTCAAGGGGATGAAGGATACAAAATCCGGTACGCAAAGTCTTGAATTCAGTCAATGCTTTTCCATTCATCCTGAAAATTATCTGCCCGTAGTTACTCCCAATAATTTCACCCTGCCACAAGAAATCTATTTCTCCCCTTTTGTGGCGACAGTCAAATGTAATGTGAAAGGAATCTTCTTCTCTGCAAACCTTTTGATTTGAGACTTTATACTCTATGGTATTCCAGTACTGATCCCGCAGGGCGACATAAATACGTCTAATCAGTTCTTTATTTTTCCAGAACAGTGAGCGGATATATCCATTTTGATACAGCAGTGTCACAGGTCCGGCTTTTAAACATATCGGCTCAGACCCTTCATACTCCTGCCCATAATAGATGATGCCCTTCGTCTCAGGCAGCATAATTAGTGTGCACCTTTACCTGTTAAAACCACCATAAATGTACGAAGCAGAATTTTCAAATCAAGGGAGAGAGACATATTTTCAAAGTAATACAGGTCATACATCACTTTCTGTTTGACATCTTCTATTGAAGCATCATACTTATGCTTAACCTGCGCCCAACCGGTGATTCCTGGTTTCATTTTGATTCGCCTTACATACCAGGGGATCTCTTTTTTGAGCTGTTCAACGAAAAAGGGGCGCTCCGGACGTGGTCCCACAAGACTCATCTCCCCTCTTAGTACATTTATAAACTGAGGTATTTCGTCAAGCCTGGTTTTACGGATAAAACGTCCGACCGGTGTAATCCTCGGGTCGTTATCTGTAGCCCACTGAGGACCGGCTTTCTGTTCTGCATCCTGATACATGGAACGGAATTTATACATCGTATAGTTTTTCCCATTACGCCCTACCCTTACCTGACTGTAAACAGCGGGACCGGAGGAGGTTTTGCGGATCACTATAGCAAGAGCAATCCAGATCGGTGACCCGATCACCAGTATACTTGCAGAAACAACAATATCCATAATACGCTTGATCTGCGCTTCCCAGGCCGGGATATGGTCCTGAAGCAAAACCATAAGCGGCACACCAAAAATCTGATGAGTTTTTAAGTGCCCGGTGATCACATCCATCAACGACGGAACCATATAAATATTGAGTTTAAGATCCCCACAGTATTCAAGAATTTTTGATATCTCATTATGGGAAGCGCTCACATGGCTGATAATAATTCCCCCGATATCATGTTTTTTAACAATCTCTCTTATATCAGAATAGGTCCCAAGTACCGGATAATTTCCGCATGTGGTCCCGGTCTTTTTACCATCATCATCAATAAAACCACTCACCCTGTACCCAAGCTGCGGAAAGGAGTTGATATCCTTAAGAAGTTTCTCTCCTGATGGATTTGCACCGATAATGAGTATTTTGCTGACTCCGATGCCTTTGGAGAAAAGAAAGGTGGAAAGCGTATGCATAGCGAATCTATTGGCAGATGCAAAGAAAAGCATGCAGCCGCCATAAGTAAAGAGCGTAGTGAACTTTGTGGGTGTAAGAAACTTTCTTATATCTCTTGTCTGAACGAATTCAATTATCTGTGGTGCACTGGTCAATAAAAAAAGCAAAAACATCCCAAGAAATACAGTTCTTGCAACCACGAAGAACTCATCCAGACGGGATTCTTTATGCCAGTCCCTGTACAGCCCGGTCAGAAAAAAAAGAGCCAGCCAGGCGATGCTAAGCATTATGCTTGGCTCAATATATGAAAAGGGAGTATAGTGCAGATCACCATCATGAACAAAAAGGCTTGAGCTGAACCTGATCCAAAAAGCGGTGAAGAATGCTACATTAATGGCGATGAAATCGAATATGAATGTAAACAGTTTTTCAATTACTTTTATTGACATAATTCAAAGTGTTCCCTGAATAAAAGCTCTGAACAATGCCGGGCCGCTAATTGCGCTGCAGCTTTGAGCTACTTTTTCATTATAGAATTCACATTGGTCCACACGGATTCCCGTGCCGCAGGCGCCATAGGGTACTGGACCCTCGCTGTGTGTTCTCAGTGAAACCGGGGTTGCGTGATCCGGAAGAACCAAAATTTTGAGATTGCCCAATTCATCCTGAAGTTTGAGCATCTCCCCAACCACAAAGGTGTCAAACTCCTCAATCGCCTGAATCTTCTTTTCAAGTGATCCCTCATGCGATGTCTCATCAGGAGCTTCCACATGCAGATAAACAAAGTCTTCCTCTTTCAGGGCATCTTTTGCGGCAGCCACTTTACCAGCGTAGTTGGTTCCAAGATATCCTGTTGCACCTTCTACTATCCTCACTTTGAGTCCCGCAAGTTTTCCAAGCCCCCGCACAAGATCAACAGCAGAAATAACAGAACCACTCAGCGAGAAAATCTCCCTCAGAGTGGGCAATGTCAAAGCCGATCCCTCTCCCCAGAGCCATATGTCTGTAGCCGGCATTTTACCTGATTCAACTCTTTTTTTATTTATTGGAGAATTTGCAAGTATCTCTCTGGCACGCTCCATTATATCAATTACAAAATCACTACCTTTACCTTTTGGTAAATAGCCGGCATACTCTTTGCCACTGATATCATGGGGCGGTGTGCAGTCCAGCTCCGCTCTTAACCCTTTGAGTACCATGAGATGACGATAACTCACTCCGGGATAAAAATGAACCTTTTCATTTCCAAGTTTCTGCTGCAATTCCGTAACAATTTCAGCCCCATCCAAAGTTTCTATGTGACCTGCAGAATAGTCCTCCATTATGCCATTTTTCAGAGTCACCAGATTGCATCTGAACGCAATATCTTCGGCTTCGAGAGTTATCCCCATACTTGCAGCTTCAATGGGGGCCCGTCCACTGTAATACATCTGCGGATCATAGCCCAAGAGGGACATGTTCGCCACATCACTGCCGGGTGCAAGCCCCTCAGGAACAGTTGAAACCAATCCAGTGTGCCCCCTTGAGACAACCTTGTCCATATTGGGTGTTGACGCAGCCTCAAGCGGAGTGCGGTTTCCAAGCTCCGGAATAGGAAAATCCGCCATTCCATCTCCTACCAGTATTGCGTATTTATGAGTATGTGACATTTTACTCCAATGATTAGAAAGTTATTGTATTACACACCGGAAACTATGCATTCCACCGTTTTTGCAATATCATCCACTCCAATAACCTCATCATGACGAACAGCTTTCTCTTTAAGCCCGTCAACGGCCCTGTGAATTTTAACACCGGTTCTATCCTCAAGCATACTGACCGAATGAAATTCATCTTTCCCCAGCTCACTGCCAAGTGCTTTTAAAACCGGTCCGCTGAACTTATAGGGGCTTGCGGTTGAAGCGATCACCACCGCAGTACCGTCATTTTTCCTGCGCTGAGCCACGGCGGCCGCAACAGCAGTGTGAGTGTCAATTAAATATCCACTCTCTTTATAAATGTTCCCGATCGTATCCAATACACCGGATTCATCCACCCAGTCAGCCTCGATAACCGATCCCATCTCTTTGATAGTTTCAGTATCAACAGTAAAACTACCCATTTTTGATAACTGATCATACCAATCAGAAATTTTGGATCCGTCATGCGCAGCGATCTCAAACAGGAATCGCTCAAGATTGGACGAGATGAGAATATCCATAGATGGCGAAGATGTGCGGAAGAATTCTCTGTTACGGTTGTATGTACCGGTTTTGAAAAAATCAGTAAGCACATTGTTACAGTTCGATGCGCATATCAGTTTTCTCACAGGTAAGCCCATTTTTTTTGCATAGAAGCCGGCAAGTATGTTGCCGAAATTTCCTGTAGGAACAGAGAAGTCGATTTGTTCACCAAAAGAGATTTCATTTCTTTCAACAAGCGTGAGATACGCCTTGAAATAATAAACGATCTGCGGGCAGAGACGCCCCCAGTTGATTGAGTTTGCAGAAGACAAAGTCACATTCTGATCTGAAAACCTGTTTCTCAGGGATTCATCACCAAAAAGCTGTTTTACTGCATTCTGACAATCATCGAAATTACCCCTTACAGCTACAACATGAGTATTGCTTCCCCCGGTTGTCACCATCTGAAGTTTCTGAATTTCACTTACTCCTTCATGAGGATAAAAAACAGCTATAGAAATCCCCTCGCAATCTATGAACCCTTCCAGTGCAGCTTTTCCGGTATCACCACTGGTAGCCACAAGTATGAGCGTGTGAGAGGTATCGCCAATTTTTTCCTTGGAACATTTCATAAAATGGGGCATAATCTGAAGTGCCACATCCTTGAAAGCTGCAGTTGGACCGTGCCAAAGCTCAAGCACATAGCGTGAAGAGCCTACATTTTTCAGACCTACAGTTTGCGGTATATCAAAATTTTCTGAAGAGTATGCGGATTCGATACAGTCTCTGATTTGCTCATGAGAAAAATCACTTAACAGAGGATTTAAAACCCGAAAAGCAAGTTCCTGATAACTTGTGTGTAAAAGCTCTTCCGAAAAAACAGACGCCACACTTTCTGGCACAAACAATCCTCCGGAAGGAACCATGCCAAGACTGATGGCCTGTGCGGCTGAAACTGCAGGAATATTATCCCTTGTACTTATATAGCGCATTATTCTCTCTCACCATTGATATTCTCTCTTCAGTCCTCAATCCTTATAACCTGTGTAGTGCTGCGTATGTAATTAGATTTTTCAATATCTGCAAGCGCATTGCGGATCCCCTTCTCGCTTGCAGTATGGGTCAATATTATTACAGGAACAGAATGATCTGCATGCCCCTCCTCCTGCATAACAGAGGCTATGGAGATCTTCTCCATTCCAAGCTTCTTAGTAATATCAGCAAGAACTCCCGGCTTATCTGCAACAGTAAACCTAAGATAATAGCGGCCGCTTATATTCTCTACCGGGAATATCTCCACTTCTTTATCTGAACTGTAATACTCCATCGGTATACGAACCTGATGCCCGCTGATAATATTTCTGGCAGTATCGATGATATCGCTTATAACGGCTGATGCTGTTGGCATTTCACCGGCACCTTTACCGTAAAGCAAGACAGGGCCAACGGAGTCACCCTCAAGCAAAACCGCATTGAATTCATTGGATACAGAAGTAAGTATATGATCAGCATGAAGCATAACCGGGTGAACCCTTGCCTCAACTTTCGATCCGGCACTTTTCTTTATTACACCAAGGAGCTTAATAGTATAACCAAGCTCAGTTGCAAACTCAATATCTTCCTTGCGTATGGAAGTTATCCCTTCACAATACACATTTTCAAACGGCACGTATCCACCGCTGACAAGAGAAGCAAGTATGGTCACTTTGTGTGCTGTATCTCCTCCCCCGATATCCAAAGTAGGGTCAGCTTCGGCATAACCCCTTGCCTGAGCCTCTTTAAGCACCTCATCGAAGGGAAGTCCCTCAGCAGTCATTCTTGTCAGAATGTAGTTGCAGGTTCCGTTTATAATCGTTTTGATCGAAACGATATCGTTGCCGATAAGCCCCTCTCTTACAGATTTAATAATGGGCATTCCACCACCAACTGATGCTTCGAAATAAACCGAAACACCGTTTTTCTGAGCGGTTTCGAAAATTTCAGGGCCATGTTCGGCTACCAGGGCTTTATTTGCAGTCACCACATGCTTCCCCCTGTTCAGGGAATCAAGAACAACCTTTTTGGCGAATGTTGTACCCCCCACGAGTTCAACCACTACAGAAATCGTCTCATCTTCCAGAATATCGGAGAAATCTGAAGAACAAACAGCTGACCCCACCGGCAAATCTTTCACTTTCCTCTCATCCTTATCAACAACACGGGCAAGAACCAATGGTGCACCCAGTTCTGAGTTGAACAATTTGCCCCTGGAGTTAAGGATTTTCACAACTCCACCACCCACAGTACCTGCTCCAACAAGTCCTATTCTGATTTCCTGCATTTTTTAATCCCTCCTGACGTTCTTTGCTGAAATAAGAAAATACAACAGGCGACGGCAAAAATCACATACCTTAGGAAGTTTAGTATCAAGCTGCCAAAAAACGGCAGTTTTCAGCGGCGGGAATACAAATAAAAAAGGGTGCATACCTGCACCCCCGTCTCACCCTAAAACAATTTTAACCCCATCAGCTAAAAAGGTACAGCACACTTCCAGAGTTGAAGCTCCTACTCCTCATTGAATTTCTGCTCAAATAACGCCCTTATCGCCTTCACGGCTTCATTCTCATCCTCACCCGAAGCAGTGATTACCACAGTGGTGTTACATGCTGCAGCAAGCATCATCACACTCATTATGCTCTTAGCATCCGCTGAAGCACCGTTTTTTACAAGTTTAATATCAGATTTAAACTTCATTGCAGTCTGAACAATCATAGATGCCGGACGTGCATGAATACCAAGGGAATTTTCTACTACTACAGATTCCTCTATCATTTTACCTGTTTCTTCTCCTAAAGCCTAAACGAACCCTGAGTCTTAATGCATCTTTATGCACTTCGTTTACCAATGTATCAATGCTTGCCAAAGTCGATTTTAACTCCGGATAAAATTCATCATCCTGCATAAGTTGCCCAAGGACCCCCTCACCCCGTTCAATCTTGCCCACAATATTCTGCAGGGAACCGGTAAGTGTATCCACTTGCGAAACCAAATACAGCGCTTCAGATGAGAGCTCCTCTGTGTTAGATACTATGGTTTCAAGCCTGGGACTGTTTTTATCCAGAAACTCCTTAAGATCATTGCTGAGTGCTGTTACATTCTGAATACTTCTGTTAAGATATGGTTCATTTTTGACCAACAAGTTCTGAGCCATACCCGAGATCGTATCAAGCCTGTTCACCATAGTATGATAAAACGAAATAAAGGCAGTGTCTCCAATGGTATTGTCTATGATAGAAGTGACATTCTGGGTCAGAGTTTCAACTTCCGTCAATACTGTCCCCAACATGCCCATCGTCTCTGCTATACCTGAGTCAAATTTTCCGGAAAGGAACGTAGTGTCCCTTCCGGAAGTCGGATCAACAACATTGCCGGTGTTGGTTAATCTGATCCCAACACCCCTCTCTCCCATGAGACCAATATTCTGAACAATAACATCTGTTAGGTCAGTTATTCTGATTCTCCGATCCAATTTCAGGACCACGGCGACATCTGTCCCTCTGATATACATATCAGACACCGTACCTTTTCTCACACCATTTACCATCACCGGATCACCAGGTTGAAGTGTTCCGACATTTTCAAAGAGTACAGTGTAGGAGACCATTTTGGAAGAAACAGACACCTCCTTTAGCCACAAAACCCCACCAACAAGGATGAATAAGGCAAGAAGAATCGAACCCCCAACCACAAGATCAACATTGGTCTTCTTCACAAACCATTCCTTTCAAGAAAACTGCCCTGCAATATATTCCAAGAAGCAAATGCTGCCTACAGCAAACCGGCATCATCCTCTTCCACAAACTCAGCCTTGCTGGCCTTGTGGTTCTTAACCTTCTCATTAAGCTTTTTCAGCTGACGACTCACTTTATCCATTGCAAAACTAAGTGCTTTTCCAATGTTTTCAGCCTTTGCGGTTCCAATTACCTGATGTCCGGAGGTGTTCATGGTGATTTCCACTTTCCTCTCCAGATTTTCGCTGTCCAAAATCACATGACAGGAAATGATCTTATCGGTATATTTTTCCAGCTTACCCAGTTCTGCTGCAATGGTATCTTGAAGAGTCTGAGATGCTTTAGAATGACGCGAAGTGATTTGAACCTCCATACACCATCTCCTTTTGTTTAGTAAAATTGGTACCCAGAGCGTCTTTTAGAAGCTCCGTAGAGATAACCTGCCATTAAATTGTATAATAAGGAAAACAAAAAGTATAGTCCTTAATCGGTTTAACTGGGTTATTTCTCAATATTAAAATACATCATCACAACCAATCCACAAAATGTGGTTGCTCTTAAATTTGCGATTCCGAAAAAAATCAACTTGTTAGCACCCCTGCAGCGCTTTGGAATGCTCTGTAGGAGCTACGAACATAGGGAGCTGAAAACACCTCTGCGAAACCAATTTCACGAGCGATTTTTCCATACTTAGCAAACTGCTCAGGAGTAACAAATTCCTCAACTTTAAGCTGAAGAGTGGATGGCTGAAGATACTGACCGATGGTAAGGATTGAACAGCCAGCACTGAAAAGATCGTGCATGACCGTTTCAACTTCACTTTCACTCTCTCCAAGACCCACCATTATACCCGACTTTGTGACCACTCCCTCACCCCATTTTCCGGCCTTTCTCAAAAGCTCCAGAGAAAGCGCATAACCGGCCTGAGGCCTTACCTTTGAATAAAGCCGGGGAACAGTCTCGAGATTATGATTGAACACATGGGGTCTGCCTGACAACACCGTCCTTAGAGCTTTTTCGTCACCTCTGAAATCAGGAACAAGAATCTCTACCGATACATCTGGCAGCAGCTCCCTGATCCTCTTCACCACATCGGCAAAACAGGAAGCCCCCCCATCCTGAAGATCATCCCTTGTAACAGAGGTTATCACCACATGTTGCAGTTCCATTTCAGCTGCAGCAGTGGCAATCCGTTTTCCCTCATCAGGCTCGATCCGTGCAGGTGTTCCGTGAGTCACAGCACAGAAAGAGCAGTTACGTGTGCAAACCGTTCCCATGATAAGAAAGGTGGCTGTGCCCTGATTATAACACTCGCTTCTGTTGGGACATTTTGCTTCCGAACAAACGGTGTTGAGTGATCCCCTTTGCAGCATTTGTTCAACCCTGCCCTGTTTGCCTGAGAAGGCTACAGGGCGTTTGAGCCATTGAGGGAAGCGGCGTGGTTTAGTGCTGCTTGAAGGGTTATTTGGAGAGTTTTTTTCAGTCATATTTTTGTCGTAACCGTGCTGGGAGCAGTTTCATCTGTTCCCGATATTTTGCCACCGTTCTCCGGGCGACCGGCAGATTTTCCTGTGAGAGGACATCTGAGATTTTCTGATCGGAGAGTGGTTTTTTTCTGTTTTCTGATTCTATGAGCTGACGAATTCTGTTTTTGATTCTCTCAGAGGATATGTCCCCACCATCAGTATTTTTCCCCACCGCTTCAGTGAAAAAGTACTTGAGTTCAAAAATACCATGTTTTGTCTGCACATATTTATTACTGGTCACCCTGGAAACGGTGGATATGTGCATCTCAACCATATCAGCGACATCCTGTAGTTTAAGAGGATGAAGGTTTGGGGGGCCCTTTTCGAAGAAAATGGTCTGACGCTCAATAATTGCATACATCACCTTTAGCATGGTTGTCTTGCGCTGTTCGATAGATCGGATAAACCATGTGGCGCTATTGAATTTTTCTCTGATATACTTTTTAACATCCCGCTTTGCAGTGCTGCCCCGCTTAATCATGTTTGCGTATGATTTATTTATATGAAGTGAGGGCACAGAACGGTCATTGAGCATTACCACAAAATTACCGTCAATCTTCTCCACGATCAGATCGGGGATAATTGTGGAGGGCCTGTCATGGTTGTACTGATAGCCTGGTTTTGGAGTAAGAACCCGCAATATTTCCATAGCTTCCTGAATTTCCCTTGGCTCCACCCCAAAGCATCTTGAGATTTCCGGAATTTTAAGTTTTTCAAAGAGGTTCCATTTCTGATCGATAATTTTCATGGCAAGAGAATCGTGGAGTTTTTTTGCCCGAAGCTGAAGCATCATACACTCCCGCAGATTTCTTGCACCGACTCCGGGTGGATCCATATTTTTGAGCAGATTCAACGCTTCCTCCACATCGTATACAGTGGTCTGGGTGTAATCTGCAATATCCTCCGGATCAACCCGCAGATAACCATCGGCATCGAGACTGCCGATGAGGAACTGGACCAAAAGCAACATCTTCTCATCCTCGATTTTCTTTTCTGAGAGCTGCTTTAACAGATGCTCCTCCAGTGTTACCTGATATACCGGAGTGGGCTCATATCTCTCCTCATTACGGTCGACCTCCTCGTTGAAGGAGTAACCCAGATCAAACCCCTCCTCGAGATACTCCTCCCAGTCGATAGAGTCCTCGTTTACATCAAGCTCCTCCTCTTTTTCATCTGTGGTCTCTTTTTCCTCCTCATACTCCTGTGCCTCTTCACCCTCCAACTCATCTCCGGCTTCGAGAACCGGATTCATCTCCAGCTCCGTTTTCATCAACTGCTCAAGCTGAAGAGTGTTGACCTGTAAAAGCTTTAATGACTGTATCATCTGGAATGACAGCTTCTGCTGAAGCTTCAATGACATGTCAAGACCAAGATTCAAATCACACTCTCCTTATGTTACAAATCCCTTAAACTATATTTTTTCGCTTTAAGGGCTGATTGGATTTTGCCCTCACTAAAGAGTCAGCAAAAACCGGTCCGAAAAATATTATACCCAAAGAATCAGCAGAAAACCGCCCCTGGCAAGTTTTCAAAATTAATCCAACCGGAAATTCTGCCCCAAATAGATCCTGCGGGCCTCCTGGCTGTCCGCAAGTTCTCGCGCCGTTCCAGAAATAAGAATTTTACCCGAATTCATTATATATGCCCTGTCCGTAATGCGAAGCGTCTCTCTTACATTGTGATCGGTAATAAGCACCCCATACCCCTTGTGTTTGAGCTCATGCACAATAGATTGTATCTCCTCCACCGCTATGGGGTCAACCCCTGCAAACGGCTCATCAAGGAGTATAAAGTCGGGCTTTATGGCAAGAGTGCGCGCGATCTCCACTCTCCGACGCTCCCCCCCAGAGAGCATATAACCCAAACTCTTCTCCAAATGTGCCACATTGAGCTCCTCAAGAAGCTCACGCATTCGCTTTTTGCGCTCCTTTGGACTTATCCGCTGGTGCTCAAGCACAGAGAGAACATTGTCCCCTACAGAGAGCTTACGGAAAATCGAAGCCTCCTGGGGGAGATACCCAATCCCCATCCGGGCACGCTTATACATCGGCTTTTTGGAAATATCGGCATCATCGAGATAGATTTTACCCCTGTTGGCTTTTATCAAGCCCACTATCATGTAGAAGGTAGTCGTTTTACCCGCGCCATTTGGCCCCAGAAGCCCCACAATTTCGCCCTGATTAACAGATATGGAGACTGAATCAACCACTTTTCTCTTGCTGTAAACCTTTAACAGCGTCTCGGTGTGAATCTCACGCATACCCTTTTTTTTCTGATCCTCTTTATCCATATCCCTTAAACCCGACTGATCTCTTCAAAATTATTGAGAATAATAAACTCCCCTTGTACCGCCTGATAACCTTATCCTTCTTGTTCTGCCCTCTTCAAAAAATACCACAATGCTATCACCGCTCGCCTTATTATACCCTTTTCCGTCCGAATCTTCAATATAGTAAATACTTCTGGCATTTCCCCTGATTACCGCATTCTCAAGCACTCCACCCTGATCAAAAGAGAGCACCATTTCCCGCCCCGTGGCTTCATTCACATGAAGAGTGTCGTTCTGCTCAAAATATCGGGTTACCACATTGCCAAAAGCAAAAAGGGTATCAAGATTACCCGATTCAGCGGTGCTCAGCACAAGGGTATCGCTCCATATATTGGTCAATGTTGTATCTGAATTGCGTGGCGAATACTCTGTATAAACCACAAATGCATTTCCCATCACCTTTGCTTTCTGAAGTTCCTCACCTGCAAAAAAGATTTCTGCAATATCACCCTCTACGACATGGGTTTCATAATGTATCTGGGGTTCCAGCTCCAGCCTGACACTGTTGCTCTGGGAGAAAAAATCGGCACTTCCCGCCCTGGCGCTAAGCGGCCCCTTGGCAATATTCACCTCACCCCTGACCCCTGCAGCCCTTTCCCTGTCTCTGTAATCCATACTCTTTCCGGTAATAATCAGAGTATCTGAGTTCAGGGTATCGACCCTCTCCAGCACGGGGTTTCCGGTGATGGAAAACTCACTGGTCTCCAGATTGTACTCTGCATGCTGACCTCTGAGCGTGGTCTGCTCAAGAGTGTCGTAGAAGAAGAAATTCCCAGACGCCTTAAGGGTATTTTCATCCCTGGTAAAATTCATCCTGTCACAGGTAATCAGCTGTGAGGGGCGTTCAACCCTGACATTGCGGTTAAAATTTACTGTTCCTCTGTTTCTCCACCACCGCGCTTCACTTGAGCTGATTTTTAAATCGCCATAGGTAAAAACCACATTCCCCCTAAGAATACTTACAAACTCCCCCCCCGAGAAATGATTTTCATTGCTGTCCGCCGATTGCAGTATAAGGATTTGTGAATCCTCGCTGAATCCGCGCTGGATCGTGGCAGAGATCATAAGAAAACAGAGAACTGTTTTCAGCTTTGGAAAAAGCGCTCTTTTTTTATCTGAAAAACAAATCCTCATCCTGTTCCATCCGCCTTCTTATATCGGGAAATTTTCCGGTTACATTGCTTCTGAAAGAAAAACTTGAAAAATTATCAACCGCATCAAGCCCCCTGCCCCTGAGCACATCCCCTCTTGCAGTTTCAATCTGCACAAAATCGTCAGACTCCACCTTACGCTCTTCCCTTATCCACTTTAGCCTTTCTGTTCTGACCACAAGGGAATCCTCTGTGCGGATGAAGACTCTTCCTCTCAGATGAAATATATCCATATCTACAGTGGCAAATCCAGTGTCGGCTAAAATCAGTGTTGTGGGGTTTTGCTCCTGATCATAAATCAAAATATTTACAGGTAAAACAGTCAGCAGACCGGTATCAGCGAGTGGCTGATGTATGTAGTCAGATTCAAGCCGCCATCTTTTAGCCTGTCCTTCATAAAAGAAGAGTGTGGCAGTGTTAAACTGCTGATAAGGACTTTCAACCAAATCATCAGAAACCGGAATAGTGCTGCTATCACATGCTATGAAAAACAGTGTACTAATCCACACACACCAGATCCATTTCCAGATACCACGATTACGTCTATTCAACACCTCTCCCCACAGTCACAGGAGCCTTTGTTTTCCATCTCCTGTGCATCCACACCCATTGTGACGGATACTCATTTATCGTTTTGCATAAGATATTATTTACCTTCTGCACATTACAGACCAAATCCCGTTCAAACTCCCCACTGTTTTCAAGCACAATCTCGCTGCTTATGAAGACTTTGTGGGTATTATCCTCAAGCCTCACCGTAGTTGCAACGAATACAGGTGTATTGTTTTTCATTGCTATGCGGATCGGTCCCGATGGGGTGAACGCAGGCCTGCCAAGAAACTGAGCGAATACGCCCTCAATATCAGTATCCTGATCAATCAGTACCCCGCAAAGACGCCCCCCCTTTAGAAAACGAAGTATTTTTCTTCCATTTTCCGAGCGATCCATATACTCTATATTGGGCCCACTCCTGAGTTTTCTCACCAGGCCATCGATCCTTTCATCCTTAAGCTTTTTTCCTATGGCAAAGGATTTGAATCCGTGTCTGGCGAAAAAATGGAGAAGCATCTCAAAACAGCCTATATGTGCAGTTATGATGAAACCGCCCCTGTTCTGATAAGCTTTCCTGAATGCATCAAGGTCATCAGACTTAACCACACGATCAAACTCTTCCCGGGAAGCAGCCGAAAGATAAATCGAATCGAAGAGATTCTTACCCAAACCGATGTATACATCTCTTGCAGTTCTTTTTATCTTCCCTTCATCCCAGATATCACCATAAATCGCCCTCAGTTGCTCAACAGATCTTTTCTTGTCCTTTCCGGACAGCAGAAAAACAACTCTGCCTACGAGTCCGAATACAGAAAGCCCCACACTGCGGGGCATGGCTTTTCCCAGAAAAAACACACACCTCAGGGCATAAAAGAGTAAGCCGTATCTGAATTTTCTAAGCCGCTTTCTCTTCATCAGCTCTTGGCCGGGACTTCAGAGCGTACCACCCTGATAAGCGCTTCCAGTCCGTCCACATCCACTCTTTCCCCCTCTTTTCCTTCCAGATCCCCATACTGGATATCTATTGCGAGGGTTTCGCTTCTGATGTAATCGGAGAAGGTATCAAGGCTCTTCTTCAACTCCTCACCACAGCAGCACTGAATGATTATACGGTCGGTCACATTGAATCCCGAACTTTTTCTAAGATTCTGCACCCTGTTGACAAACTCTCTTGCCATACACTCTTCCCTGAGCTCAGGGGTCAACGTGGTGTCGAGGGCAACAGTAAGCTCACCTTCAGTTTCGACCTCAAGCCCCTCATGCTTGGTTCTCCTTATCTCTATATCATCGAAAGATATCCGTATACCAAGAACCTCTTCTTCACCCCCCTTTTCGAGCTCCTCTATCTGCTCTGCCGTAAACTTCTCAATCAGCCCGGCAGCATTTTTCATCTCAGGACCATACTGCCTTCCCAGACGCTTGTAGTTTGGTTTGGCCGAAACAGAAACCACCTTCTCCTCGCAACAATCAAAAGTCACCGCCTTCACGTTGAGTTCCTCTCTGATCAATGACTCCATATCTTTCAGAAGATCAAGTTTTCTTTGATCCCTGATAATAACAGTCATTTCTCTCAGAGGCTGTCTGGTTTTGATCGTATATCTGCTGCGAAGAGCACGGCCCATTGTAACAGCCTGCCTCACAAGCTTCATTTTCAGCTCCAGATCACTGTCAACAAGATCGGGATGCGACTGGGGATATTTTCCCATGTGAACACTGGAAGGCATGTTTTCTATTTTTCCTGCGACGAGATTTCGATACACCGCCTCTGTCAGGAAAGGGAGAAAAGGAGCCATCACCTTTGAAAACTCCACCAGTACGTAGTAGAGAGTTGCATATGCCACATCTTTATCGCTGTCGTTTTCACTTTTCCAAAAACGTCTTCTGCTCCTGCGGATATACCAGTTTGTAAGATTCTCAATAAATTCTACCAGCAGCGGAACAACTTTGTACAGGTTGTAACGCTCCATCTCTTCATTCACAGAAGATATTATGTCGTTAAGCAGAGAAATAATCCACCTGTCAAGTTCCGTACCATTCTTTGGCGGCAAAACACTCTCAGGTTTCCAGTTATCCACATTTGCATATGTCACAAAAAAGCTGTAGGCATTCCAGAAGGGAAGCAGAACCGACCGGGACATCTCCATAACGCCCTTTTCGGAAAACCTCAGGTCCTCTGCTTTCACCGCAGGGGAGTTTATAAGAAACAACCTGAGCGCATCTGCCCCGAGTGTGTTCAGAACGTCTTCGGGGGGGGCATAGTTTCTCAGCCGTTTTGAGAGTTTCTTCCCATCCTCACTTAAAATTATTCCATTTACAATTACATTGCGGAATGCAGGTTTTTTGAAAAGCGCTGATCCCAAAACAGTAAGGGTGTAGAACCATCCTCTTGTCTGATCCAAACCTTCTGCGATGAAATCGGCCGGAAAATTGTTTTCAAACCGCTCCTTGTTCTCGAAAGGGTAGTGCATCTGCGCATAGGGCATTGAACCGGATTCAAACCAGCAATCAAGTACCTCGGAAGTCCGCTGCATTTTGCCACCGCACTCCTCACACACTATTTCAAGCTCATCAATTATGTGCCGGTGGATATCAACCGGGCTTATGGATACATTCTCAAGCCTTTTTGCCCAGGAGATATCGATACCGCTCTTTTCGATACTCTCTTTTCCATGCTCCTTAAGATTTTTCTCCACACTCGCAGCCGCCTGGGCATGAATTTTCTCCCCCTTCTCTCTGTCCCCCTGCCCAACGACAGTATGGAGTTCATCGAGACTTCCGCAACAGCGGGTATGCCCGCATTCACACAGCCATATGGGAAGAGGTGTTCCCCAGTAGCGGTTTCTTGAGATGTTCCAGTCGGGAGCACCCTCCAGCCCCTTGCCAAACCTGCCTTTCTGAAGATGTGAAGGTACCCAGTGAATCTGTTCATTGTTCTGCAGCATATTTTGCTTTAACGGCTCGATTTTCATAAACCATGTGGTTATGGCCTTATAAATCAGCGCCGTGTCGCAGCGGTAACAGAATGGATACCTGTGCTCTACAGTGGCTCGGTGCACCAGGCGTCCGGCACTTTTTATGCTCCTTGTGATCTGATCATCTACAGTATATACAAGCTTTCCGCTCCACTCCGGAATCTCTTCTGTAAACTTACCCTCATCATCCACCGGACACACAATCGGAAGATCGAGTTTTTTGCCAACCTGAAAGTCATCCTCCCCGAAAGCAGGAGCGATATGTACAATCCCGGTGCCATCTTCTGTAGATACGAAATCGGCGGTTGTAATGGTAAAGAATCTTTCATCCCTGTCTTTGAAATATTCAAACATTGGGAGGTACTTCTGACCGGAAAGCTCTTCTCCCTTCAGCTCGCCAATGATCTCAACTTCAGAGGTGTCTTTGTAATATGCGCTCAGTCGGTCTTTTGCCATGATGTAGATATCCTCACCATCTCTGATTTTCACATATTCAATATCAGGTCCAACGGCGAGAGCAACATTTGAGGGCAGTGTCCAGGGTGTTGTGGTCCAGACAAGCACCTTTTCTTTTGGATTATCCGCCAGCGGAAAGGTTACCGTTATGGAAGGTCCTGTAGTGTCGCGGTATCCCTCATTCACCTCGAAATTTGAAAGCGGCGTTGCACAGCGTGGGCAGTAGGGCTGCACTCTGAATCCTCTGTAAATCAACTGCTTATCCCACACCTGTTTGAAAACCCACCATATGCTCTCCATATACTGAGGATCCATGGTGCGGTACTGGTTTTCAAAATCAACCCAGCGCCCCATTCTGTTCACCACTTTTTCCCACTGCCCGGTATAGCGCAGAACAATGGATCTGCAGGCTTCGTTGAAGATGTGGATTCCCAGTTTCTCAATGTCCTTCTTTCCGGAGACATTGAACTCCTTCTCCATTTCGTTTTCAACGGGAAGGCCGTGGCAGTCCCAGCCGAATCTCCTATCAACATAATGGTTTCTCATTGTCCAGTATCGCGGAATAATATCCTTTAGAGTACCGGCAAGAAGATGCCCGTAATGGGGCAAACCGGTGGCAAAGGGAGGGCCATCATAAAAAACAAAGGCATCCTTGTTTCTGGTTGCTTCCAGAGATGCTTTAAAAGTGTCATTCTCACGCCAGAAAGTGAGTACCTGCTCTTCTATTTCAGGGAAACGGGTTTGTGTGTCTACCGGCTCAAAAAACGATTGTTTCATAATGCTCCAAGTACTTTCTCTATTAACTTGACTAAAACAGGTTCCGCTTTATCTGCAACAGCAATGATTTTTTTAATATCAACAGGCTCGAGGGCATCAGGAAGACAGGCATCAGTGACCACCGAGAGCCCAAGTACCTTCAGACGCCCGTGTACCGCAGCTATCACTTCAGGAACCGTGCTCATACCTATCACATCAGCACCAAGAATACGCAACATTCTATACTCAGCCCTTGTCTCGAGGGACGGTCCGCTCATTGCCGCATATACACCTTTTTCCAGTCTGATTTTATTTTGCAGGGCTACTTTGGATACAAGCTCAAGAAGATCATTTGAATAGGGCTGTGACATATCGGGAAATCTGGGTCCGATTCTTTCGTCATTTGGGCCGATAAGCGGGTTGTCACTGAGCAGGTTAATATGATCGGTGATTGCCATGATTGTACCTGGTTTGAAGAGGGGATTGATTCCTCCACAGGCATTTGAGACGACAAGTGTCTTGACATTAAGAAACTGCATCACCCTTACAGGAAACGCAATCTGCTGCATTGAATACCCCTCGTAGAAATGGAATCTTCCCTGCATTGCCATGACCTGTTTACCGGCAAGAGTTCCGAAAATGAGCTTTCCCGCATGGGCCTCGACAGTTGAGACCGGGAAGTGAGGGATGTTCTCGTAAGGGATCACCGCTTCAGCTTCTATATTATCAGCAAGCCTTCCCAACCCTGTACCCAGAATAATTCCGTACTCAGGCCTAACGGAGGTCTTCTCTTCCAGAAATGCCTTTGTCTCCTGAACCATATCATACGTTCTTGTCATTTTTCCCGACCCTTTTGTTTATGGTTTGATACTCGTTAAGTTTGTTTCGATCCTGACTTGACTAATTTTTCCATAACCTGCGCGCTGCTTAGGCCCTCAATCTTTATAACCTTATTCCTGCACTGCTGTCCCCTTACAATAATAAATGAACTCCTGGGGAGATTCAGCATTTCCGACAACAGTTTCACCAGATGGTCATTTGCTCTCCCGTCAACGGGAGGTGAAGTAACCCGGATATGGATCCGACCCTCTTCACTTATCTTCAGGCCGCTGTTTTTCGCTCCGGGCTTAAGCCTGACCTCTACAGTACAACTCATACATCCAGCGAAGAAAGATCGGGCTGAGGCGGGACCTCATCCATAGTTTCATCTTCTTTGTCGCAATCCACCAGGGGCGCCGCCCGCTCTTCTCTGGCCTGCTTCAGATCTCCGCTGATTACTTCAAGCAGATTAAGCTGGGTGGAGAGCATAGCCTTGAACCTGGCAAGAAAACTGTCACGCTGATTTCTCAGGGAAATCAATTCGCTCTCCAGCCTGTGTACCCTCTGCCGAGCCTCATCCTCATAGCGGTCGGCTCTGATTTTTGCATCCTTTATAATAAGCTCCGCTTCTTTCTGAGCATTTACCCTGGCTTCATCGGTTGCTCTCTGAGCGGTAAGGAGAGTTTCGTTCAGGACTTTCTCGGTTTTAACATAACTGTCAAGCTTCTGTTCCAGATTTTTGATCTGCATTCCGTATTCACTGTTCTGCCGTATTATGGTCTCATACTCCCCTGCGACCATTTCCAGAAAACTATTTACAGCATCAGAATCAAATCCTCTGATTGCACGGGGGAACGGCTGTTTCCTGATATCAAGAGGTGTTATACGCATGCATTACTCCTTAGCGATATTAAAAGCCATAAAATGACTGCAGGATTATCCTGCGTAGTATCTGTAAAAGCAGAAGTAGTATCAGGGGCGAAAAATCAAGCCCGATTTTTCCTGTCGGAAGAACAGAACGTATCGGCTCAAGAACAGGCTCTGTAAGCTTGTAGATCCAATCTGAGAAAGCATTATCTCTGTAGGGATGTACCCATGACATTACTACCCTTACAATTAAAATCAATTCATATATTCTAAACGCAAAAAACAGTAACTGTATCATTTTTTCCTTTCACCAACAAGAACCGTACCTATACGAACCATTGTGGCTCCCTCTTCTATGGCCCATTCGAAATCGCCACTCATCCCCATTGAAAGCTCCATGCCTTTCACAAGATCTGAGCATTGCTCCGAAAGCTCTCTGAGAAGAGAAAATGATTTTCGCACCGAAACTTCATCACCTCCCAGAGGCCCTATGGTCATCAGCCCACGCAGCTCAAGAGCATCGCTGCCCATCACACGCTCACAAAAGGCGCGGCAATCTTTTGGACTGCAACCCGATTTCGATTCTTCGCCGGTTGTATTGACCTCAACAAGCACCCTTATTTTCTCATCCCCCTTATGGAGCGATTCAATTCTTGAAACCAAGCGTTCCCTGTCCACCGACTGAATCCAACTCACCAGTGGAAGCACTTTCTGCACCTTGTTGGTCTGGAGGTGACCGATCATGTGCATAGTAAACTCCCCGCGAAGCTGAGGGACCTTCTCCACAATCTCAGGCACCCTGTTTTCTCCAAGTTCCTTTACACCCAGATCGATAAGGGTTTGAAGTGTGGAAACCGGCTGGTTTTTGGTCACCGCGATGAGACGGACCGATTCTGCGGGGCGTGAAGCCCTTGCACATGCAGAATGTATGCGATCCAGAATTGTCCTGAGACGCTCCTCTATCAAATTTGGTTGTGTCAATTTAGCTGTCCGGATTTTGATTTATTCTTGTTCAATTTACCATTCAATGTATATGAAAATATAATATAAGACGATGAACTCAATTCATAGAGACAAAAACGAGTGCGATTATTTTTACGGTTCCCGAATATCCCCCGGAAATAAGGGTGGTTTTCTCCCCTCTCCGCAGAATAAAAAAAGGGATCCAGATTAGTTTCCGGACCCCTTAATCATGAATCAAGAGACAACTACTCAGGCAGTTTTCTTCTCTTTTTTAACAGAGTATACAGGTTCTCCCTTTTTCAAAACAGCCTCTTTTGTCATCATAACCTCTCTTACATCCTCCCTGGATGGGATTTCATACATCACAGGAAGCAAAGCGGTCTCAAGGACATTTCTCAATCCCCTTGCGCCGGTTTTCTTCTGACAGGCAATTTTTACGACTTCCCGCAGCGCATCTCTTGCAAACACCAATCTCACCCCTTCCATTCCAAAGAGCTTCTGATATTGCTTTGTAAGGGCATTTTTGGGTTCTGTCAGGATTTTGAGCAATGTATCCTCATCAAGTTCATCCAGCCCCTTAACCACCGGTAATCGTCCTACGACTTCAGGAATCAGTCCGTAGCGGATAAGATCATCAGGCTCCACTTTCCTGAGCAAGTCCCCAACAGTCACTTTATCCTTTTTCTTGATATCTACATTGAACCCCATCCTGCTTTCACCGATTCTGGCTTCGATAATGTTCTCCAGCCCCTCAAATGCGCCTCCACAGATAAAGAGGATATCCCTTGTGTTTATCTGTATGAGGTTTTGCTCAGGATGTTTCCTCCCCCCCTTGGGCGGAATGCTTGAAACGGTACCTTCCAGAATTTTGAGCATCGCCTGCTGAACACCCTCTCCTGAGACATCTCTGGTAATGGAAGGGTTTGCGGATTTTCTGGTTATCTTATCGAATTCATCGATATAGATTATCCCCTTTTCAGCTTTTGAAACATCATAATTGGCAGCCTGAAGCAGTCTGACCAGCATATTTTCCACATCCTCACCCACATAGCCCGCTTCAGTGAAGATGGTAGCATCTACGATTGAGAAGGGAACCTTTAGCAGCTTCGCCAGACTCTGGGCGATAAGTGTTTTACCTGTACCGGTAGGCCCCACCAGAAGCATGTTTGACTTGTCAATTTCCACTTCATCATCAGTTGTTTGAGTTCTGGAGAGGATTCTTTTAAAGTGGTTGTAAGCGGCGACACTTACCCCCATTTTCACATCGTCCTGACCAATAACGAACTGATCGATATACTCTTTAATTTCCCTTGGAACAGGTAAAGAGTCCAGGCTCAGATCACTTGGAACTGCAGCTTTTTCCTCTGTGAGGATCTCATTACACATATCCACACATTCGTTGCATATGTGTACAGAGGGCCCGGTAATCAGCTTACCCACTTCATCGGGCCCTTTTCCGCAAAACGAACATTTTATACCCGCATATCGGGTTGTTGAACTCATATATTTATTCCCTTGCCGTCAGGATCTCATCCACCAATCCATAATCCTTTGCCTCTTGTGCACTCATATAGAAATTACGGTCAGTGTCTTTTGCGATGATTTTTGGGTCCTGACCTGAATGTTTATGAATAATATCAGTTAAAGTTTTTTTCACCCGTACGATTTCCCGGGCATGAATCGCTATGTCAGATGCCTGTCCACCAGCACCACCTATTGGCTGATGCAGCATGATGCGTGAATGGGGGAGAGCATAGCGTTTTCCCTTTGTACCGGCGGCCAAAAGAATGGCACCCATGCTTGCAGCCTGCCCAATACAGATTGTAGCCACATCAGGTTTTACATACTGAATCGTATCGTATATTGCCAAACCTGAGGAGACAATACCACCCGGAGAGTTGATGTAAATGGTGATGTCCTTATCGGGATCTTCATACTCAAGGAAAATAAGCTGAGCCATGACCAGATCCGCAGTGGTGTCATCAATATCGGACCCCAGGAAAATTATTCTCTCTTTCAACAATCTGGAATAGATGTCGTAGGAACGTTCCCCCCGACCTGTCTGTTCGATAACCATTGGTACAAGCGGCATAACAAATTCCTTTCAATTTAGTATGACCCCTGTATTTTATTGTTGTTTTTTTTGCATCCAATACAGGGAACAGAAATAAAACCGAGAGGGGAAAAACACCGAAACTTTCGGCAAGGTGGCCGGAGCCCATCGGCTAATAGACTCCGGCTATATTATAGAAATTAAAACCCGACAAAAAGAAAGTGAAAAGAAATTATTGGTCTTCCTTTTTTTCGGTTTCACCGATAAGGGAATCCAGTGTTTTCTTTTCTTTCAGGTCGGCTCTGATTCTATTTGTGGTACCGTTTTTACGCAACACCCCTTTGAGGGTTTCAAAGTCCTGACCATACATCTGAGCCAAGCGCAAAATTTCCTGATCAACTTCTTCCTGTGTTGGTTTGATCTTTTCTTTACCGGCTATGTAATCCACGATTCTCTGCTGCTTAATGCTGTTTACAGCGGTATCATGGTACTGCTTCTCCAACTCCTCTTTAGGTGGAGGTTGCTGCCCCTGCCCATACCTCAGAGCCTCTTCATACATGTAGTCGGTAAAGGCTTTGATACGGGATGGTGGTACATCGAAAGGGTTCTCTTTAATCAGAGTGTCTATAGCCTCTTTGTGAGCATCTGTTTTTGCTTTTTCCAGTTCCTGATTTTCCATATCCTGACGAATTCGCTCCTTCAGAGCATCAACATTTTCGAAATCGCCCAGTTTTTTCAGGAACTCTTCATTAACTTCCGGGAGGTGTTTTTCCTGCACATCAGTAAGGAGCACCTTGAATTCCCCGGTTTTTCCGGCTACAGCAGAGTCGTCGTACTGTTCAGGGAATGTAATAGTGACATCAATCTCCTCCCCTTTTTTACGACCCGTTAGAGCTTTATCAAACTCTTTTAGCTCGGTTTCGCCCCCAAGCTGAATAGGATGCTGAGGATTTTGGATATTTTTCTGTTCCTCACCATCGATCATAACTTTTCTGTATTCAAACCGGATGTAATCCCCTTTTTTTGAAGGTCTGTCCACATCCTTAAACTCTGCCATTCTGTCCAGAAATTTCTCATACTCTTTATCTACATCACTCTTTTTGATCTTTTGGGGCTTTGCCTTAACTTTAAGCTTGTCGTAGCCCTTGATTTCGATTTCAGGATCAACTTCGGTTTCGATAGAAACAGTCAGGGGTTCACCTTCGTTGTACTTGATGTCATTAACTATAGCCTGAGCAACCGGGTTGATGTTGTTTTCCTTGCATGCATCCCTGTATGATTTCTGAACCATCTCATCAACCAGCTCTGCTTTGATAGCATCCCCGAAACGCTGTTTAATGAGAGTGAGTGGCACCTTTCCCGGCCTGAATCCGGGCATTTTTATTTCACGTTTGGTTTTCTGCAGTTTTTTATCGTATTCCTGCAACATCTCTTCTGCAGGGACTTCGATATCTACCACACGCTTCCATGATTCTGGTTCGGAAACAGTTGTTTTCAACGGACCGATCCTCCTGAAAATATTTAGGGTTAAATTTGCGAAGAGAAATACGAGAGGGGGGACTCGAACCCCCACAGGTCGCCCCACCAGATCCTAAGTCTGGCGCGTCTACCAATTCCGCCACTCTCGCAAAAAAATTATCGCTGTGAGAAACAAGCAGAAAAAAATAGATAATTGAGCGACGAATATCAACCAAACTTATGGATTCTTGTGGGATTTTATGAAAAAAATCTCATTAACTCACTCTAAAGCTTGGAAATATCACATTCCGCAGGAGGTGATGCCCTTACCTGTCTCCAAAAATTGGCAGCAATGATTGTTCCAGAACGGAAAAAGATCCCTGCCCTCCCCCTTTGGCACAGATTTTGATACAATTTTTTCGTTACACATTTTTGCAACTATAACGGGGACTGTGGCGCAGTGAAACAATCAGAAAAGAAAAAATGTGAAAAAGGGCTCATCATGATTCAGATAGACGGTCTGGCAAGGGCTCAACTTGAAAAGGCTGTTAAAAAGGGAAAAATGCCCTACTTAAAGTCGCTTATCCACGAATCATCCTATAATGTTCTGTCACACTATTCAGGCCTGCCCTCTGCCACACCGGGTGTACAGGGTGAGATCTTTTATGGAAAAAAATGTGCAGTCCCCTCTTTCGGGTTCATGCAGAAAAACAGCTGCAAGCCAACCAGCATGCTTGTGCCCGAAACAGTGAATCAGGTCCAGAAATCACTTTCCGGTTACAACACCTCTATCCTTACCAACGGAAGCGCCTACTGCGATATCTATAATGAGGGGACCCAAAAGTCTGCTTTCTGCTCAACAGAAATAGGTCTGTTTTCCTATCTCAAAATGGTTAATCCCATACTTTTGATTTTCCTTTTACTGCAACACATTTTCATTTTCTTTCGCATCACTGCACTTTTAATTATAGAATTGGCACTGGCCATAACCGATTTTTTCAGAGGAATTGTCCAGAGTGAGAATTTCTGGAAAGAGATCCAGTTCATCCCTGCAAGAGTGGGGGTCTGTGCTCTTATGAGGGAGCTGATCACTGCCAACGTAGTTATCGATTCTACAAGGGGTCTGCCCCTTATTCACTGTAACTTTCTTGGATATGATGAACAAGCACACCGAAGGGGCCCCTCATCTGCTTTTGCCCACTGGACGCTGAAAGGGATAGATGACTCGATCAAAAGGATTCACAAAGCTGCGCTGCGCTCCAAAGCAAGAGACTACAGTATCATGGTCTACTCCGATCACGGTCAGGAGCATACCGACTGCTACGCCAAACAGTACGGGATTTCAGTTCACACTGCCATAAGTAACTATCTAAAAAGCAAGGGTCTCAGGGTCACACCCCAAATCAACCTAACAGAGAGCATCCAGCTTAAAAGGTCTGCATACCTTGGGAAACGGCTGTTTCAAAGATTTACAAACGGAGATGTTTTCAAAAACATCTGCACCGAACCTGACGGACTTAAAGTTGTTGCGATCGGCCCTCTTGGGCATGTATATCTTCACGAAAAACTTTCTTCATTGAAACTGAACCAGTTAGGGTCACAACTTGTAAAGGAGGTCAATATTCCCCTGGTTATGAGAGCTGACAGGCAAAACAAAAGCGTAAGAGCATGGAACAGAAAGGGTGAGTGGATTTTACCCGAAGATATAATTCATGTAGCCGGTGAAGATCACCCGTTTCTCTCAGAACTATCGGGGGATATAGTGGAACTGGTAAACCATCGGGATTCCGGAGATTTTGTGATCTCCGGATGGATTCCGGATCAAAAGCCTTTAAGCTTTCCCTATGAAAATGGTGCCCACGGAGGACTGGGTAAAAACGAAACCCATGGATTTGCTCTGTTGCCTCTCAACATAAAGGTCACAGGCAGCAAGGATTTTATCCGTCCAAAGAATCTGCGTAGAGCGGTATTAGATTTTATGAATGGAGATTAACCTCATTTCTCTCCGGCCAGGAAAAACCAGCAGCAGACTATTCTTACATTTTTTTACGTAATGAGGGTGAGGGGGGGGTTTGTTTTTTCTGGGGACGGACCATGGTTTTGTGCAGACTGAAACGCGGCACTCTCTAGGACGGACCATCTTTTTATGCAATTATGGCAATGTTTTTTGAACCAATCCTTTTCTTCAATTTATTTCCAACATGGAATAATATTTAGCTACCACTTTCAAACAACACCCTAATGGCCCATCTTCTGAGAAACTTAAACTACAAACTTTGCCCTGGGACGGACCATGATTATCTTAAGACTAAAATACGGCTCTCTATGGGACGGACCATTTTTTATGCAATTATGGCAATGTTTGTGGACCAATCCTTTTCTTCAATTTTATTCCCAATTTGAAGCAATGTTTAGCTTACCCCCTTCAAACAACCCCCATAAAGGCACATCCTGTGGGAAATTTGATTACTCCACCCCCCAACACTGAAATGGTTTAAGTTTTGCTTAATTTTAGGGTGAATCAAAATCAAACCATTGTAGAGGATACCTTAATGCCCCGTATGAGACGTCTGGAATCGCCCGGTTCTCTTCACCATATCATGGCTCACTCAGTAGAGCATAAAGACATGTTCCGTAATGATGAAGACAGACACGAGTTTCTCTCAAGGCTAGAAAAGGGGCTCAAAAAAACTGGTTTTCAGTGCTATACCTGGACGCTTATGGATAATCATTATCACATGCTTATCAGAGCTAATCATCTTAAATTAGAAAAACTGATGCGGGGTCTTAACGGAGGGTATGCACAATACTATAATAGAAAGTACGGAAAAAGGGGATATCTGTTCCAGGACAGGTTTAAATCAGCGCTCTGTCAGGATCAGAATTATGCTGCTCAGCTGATCAAGTATATCAATCTCAACCCTCTTCGTGCTGGCAAAGTAAAATCATTAGAGCAACTAACAGATTACACCTGGTGTGGTCACGGATACTTATTGAACCAAAGGGGTGCTCTGGGTGAAACGTTTCAAAACCGGATAGTGTCTTTAAGCAGGTTTGGCCAAGAAGAAATAGAAGCCATGGACAATTATCTTAAGTTCCTTGAAGAAAATTATGTGAAAGAGAAATCTAAACAAGCAGGAAAACTTCCAATAACCGAAAGCATCGAAATATCAAAATCCTGTAAGGGATGGCCTGCTGTAATAGGAGATCCGGATTATGTTACAAGTTCTTTACAAAGGTACTGCAGCGACATGAACCGCAAGCACCGTGAAGTTGATTACCATCCAATTTTAGTGAATATAGCAGAGTGGGTATGCAAAAAACATAAAATAGATGATTTGTTCAAACGTGGACGTCAAAATAGCAGATCAAAAGCACGGATTGAGTTTTGCCATCATTCACATAGAGATGAGCTCATTCCACCTTCGGCAATTGCAAAATACCTGAAGATCACTATTGGTCCGGTATTAAGAATGATAGACATTGGAGATTGTATAGAGAAAGACAAGCCTACAGCGACCAGGAAATTTACTGTCACAACTTAAAATTCAGATTTTTTCCCCAACACAGTTTCCGGCTTTCTCAATCAAAATCTAAATATTCATAATCCGCTTTAAACAACCAGCTAAGATTAAATACACAGTTTATGTGTAATTTACCCATATCAATATTTGATTTTTTTCTCTACAACGGTTTTGTTTCATGTGCAGTCCGTCCCCAATCAGAATTTATTCAACGGTCCGTCCCTACAATGAATGTAATGTATAAATCTTACACAAATTCAATGATAGTAAGTAATACTGTCCCTCCAATCAAAAACAAAAACGGTGAATCCCAGGTGTGTGGGGCAACTGCTTCAGCAATAGTCATTGCA
The DNA here is from genome assembly GCA_001045525.1 of Chitinispirillum alkaliphilum. Lineage (NCBI taxonomy): Bacteria > Pseudomonadati > Fibrobacterota > Chitinispirillia > Chitinispirillales > Chitinispirillaceae > Chitinispirillum > Chitinispirillum alkaliphilum. Next base: position 37,195 of record LDWW01000011.1, read on the forward strand.
ACAGGCATCGCGATACTTGCAGCCCAAAGTTGTGTGTCTGTAAAATTGCCATGGAAAAACAAAACTGCTAATATGGAGCTGACAAAAACACAGACACTTCCGGCAAATGTTCGGGTGTATGACTTTTTTGAAAAAATAGCCCTTGCTTTATACCTTCTTTTTCCAAATTTCACACCGACAGGTTCTGCTAACCCATCCCCTATTCCATTGATGAGCAAAGGGATATAAATAAGCTTATATTGTCCTCTGACATAGAGCATATATGCTAAGGGAACCAATACAGCAAATCCCGCAATTACCTGTGTGGAGAGCCACAGCACTGTATGTGGACGGTCCTCGGGCCTGTCTATTGAGGCAAATATAACTTTAATGAATCTGATCCGTTCTCGAACCGGTTTTGTGATAAACAGAATCAATACAGCTAAAAGTATACCTGAAAATACCGAAGTGGCAAGTGTTGGTGTGTACGGGAAAAAGTCTGTAAAAAAGAACGGCAGAAAGAAAACAGTGAAGTGAACGATCTTTCGGGTGTAATTAACCTTAAAGCCACGCAAGGCTAAAGTGCCACTGAAATAAGCTACAACAGCAAGACCCAGAATGGTAAAAACCTGAGTAACAATAAAACCGCTCTGCGCAAGGGAATCCATGCTCATATGCTCTCAGCAGATTAGGATATTACTTTTTCTCAGGAAGTGGAGTGCAAAGAGTGTACCAGAGAGGTGTATCAGTAATTGTACGGTCCGTCCCCTCAACTCAGTACAACTCAAATCACAGAATATGTACAGTCCGTCCCCCACCCAACCACAAATCAATACCTCTCCATCAAATACAATATCCGCCCACTCTCCCTAACAACTCTCTCGTCTCGAATCTTAAAATACCGGCTGAACGCCTCTTCAAAAAACTCCTTAGAATAATTGTGCGCCACATTTTTCCTTGTGGACAACATCTGCTTCATCTGCTTATCATCAATGGGAATAAATTCAACTATCGCCACCTTACATATAGATGCAAAAAATCTGGCCACCATTTCAAGTGTGCAGTTATTCGACACTACCAAATGATGAATAAGTGCAAGGGCCATAATCATATCTACCGGGCCCCTCTCCATAAAAGAGAATCGCTCCCTGTTTTCCCAGCCAATTGATGGAGATGGGTTTGACAGATCCATCACCAGAGGCAATAATCTACTGTCCTTTTCTTTTGATGCCTGAATGTAGTTACGCTCCACAGCCTCGGGATCCAGATCGGTAGAAACAGTAAAGCAACCCTGCTGTGAAGCTAGTCGGCTGAAAACACCGGCATTACCACCCAGATCCCATACTGTATCAGGATTTATTTTTTTTATATATGACTCAACCAGCTGCTTCTTATGACTGAGCGACGCCTGGGAGTAGTGTATGTCTTCATAGTACGCGGCCCACTGAGATGGGTGCTTTTTACGGATCATCTTCTTTACCAACCCTTTTAAACTATCTATCAAACCAAGCCTTGAGTTGAGGGATATAGTTTTCTCTGAAAGGGGCTTGTCTGAATATTTTTTCTGGAATCCGGCATGGAGATGAATATGAGCCAGCATAGAAAAAGATAAACGGCTGGAAAAGGGAAGCATCGAACTTGCCACATTCAAATCAATTCCATCAAGAAATATGGAAGTCATTTTTCCGCATTGAGCCGAGTGGTATTTCATGATTGCAAGCGGAGCCAAAAAATGCTGGCAGAATTGCTTATACGCTATCCAGGGCTCACCCTGACGATACTTTTCAAAAGACAGGGTGTCTATAAAAACAGGATTGCCACCAATAAACTGAATATTATATGCGCTGGCATCCTTAAGGGTCATCTGCATCTTCAATGCCCTGGCCTCAATCTCCAGAGTAAGCAGAGCTGCATCCCTGAGCTGACTAAAGCACCACTCGTAGGGATAGGAAATGAAGGGCACCTTCTGAGGTTTGATAACTTTATATGCCAGGGAGTTTTCAGGAAAATCGCACCCCACCTCCTCATGCCCAATAAGCATCCCATCCTTAACAAGTGAATCATACAATCCCGATTCCATCAGATGATCATAATGATCTTTATAGGATTTATTTACCTGCCGGAATATTTCACTCTCTTCGGTGAAAACAAAACCCGCAGGATCACGAAACGAACTGTTTTGAAGCGTATTCATTTTCCAATCTTCCCCTGTCTGTACCATATACAACCAATCGGTCGGAGTTTTTCAATTCAATAAGAATAAGAAACAATATAAAATGCGCGGTCAGCTCTTGTATGCCATAAAACCAAATGCCCACCCTATTCCAGGAAACTTAAAACGCCTCTCAGTTTTGGTTACCTCATTCACTAATTAACAACATTTTGGTGACTAAATCTAAATCCAACAGAAAAAAATCAATAGCAGTTGATTGGATTGTTAACACTATCGATTCTCCCCTGATCACTGTGCACTTTAAGCACAATCGTCTACTTACATATATTTATGTGGAGATGCAGTAACAATTCATACTGAAACCTGAGCACTGCAGGATTTTAAATTATTTAACTATACGGGAAACCAAATGTCAGAAATTATATACCAACCCGGTCCATTTCAAAAACAGTTTAACAGGCCGGAAAGCAAAAAACTGTGGAATTTCCTCTCATCCCCAGAGGTTATAAAAATCATGTCCCAGGCAATCGAAGATAACAAACTGCCGATTATTCCACTCCTGCCTGAAATAGAAGGACAATACAGAAGTCTTTTCATAGATAAAGATTTTTGCAAAGAAGAAACGGCAACCTTCATTAACAACATGATAAAACAGATTCTTGTTCAATCAGGATTTTTGCACACAGGATGCGGGTTATGCAGCGGAGAGCAGATTAAAAATTCAGGTGTATTTTCCAGACCGGACGAGGCTCTAACCTAAGCGGTTACTACAGAAAAGGGCGGTACTGAAACTTCAGTATCGCCCCGTTTATTGTAAAACAGCACGCCTGTCTCACTCATCCATCAAACCGAAATCGGTCATTATCTCCTCTAACCCCAAAAGATCCTCATTTAGAAATGACACTCCCTTCTCTTCATCGGAATCATCAGGTATGATCAATTCACCATCATCCCCCTCAAGCACAGAAGCTCTAATGTAGTCCACCTCTCCGCTTGTTTCATCCATATGAGGATCAAAGGTTTCGGGAGTAAGCATTACTCCAACGGCACCATACCCAGAACTATTCCGGAAATCATCATCGGTCATTTGACTAAAATTAATTTCTGAGCAACTGAACCCTTCAGACGCCTTACCCCCCCCGCAGCAAACATTGTCTCTTAATACACACAATGCGGATTGCGGACTCTCCCGGTGTTCTATTTTATAGGGATCCCCTGCACCATAAACCAGATTTTTCTCAACAATGCAGGTTGCCCCAGATTCCATGAATATGCCTTCACCTTCAGGATTACCTATAGTAGCAGAGCTTTGATGCGATTTTATAATTGTGTTTTCCTGGATGAAGAGGTTGGTTGCAGGCCTGTTTTCAGCATCAGATTTGCCGGAGGCTCTTACCGCTTCTTTTGAACACCTTACAATACAGTTATTCACAAGTGTATGCCCCGAATCACTGATCAGAATACCCCTGTACCCGTCAACGACACGATTGTCCTCAACAACTGACCCAACACCTGCAGCAATGGAGATCGAATTTGCCCTGCACATCGAAACAAGATTACCTCTTACCTGTGTATCTCCTGCTTTAACCAAGATGCCATCTTCACCGCAGTTCTCTATTTTGTTGTATTCGATAATATGACCGCTGCTGTAATCTGAACTTTCCCCGCTGCCCACAATGATACCATAATCGAAATTGCGGAAAGTATTTCGCCGGAGGATATGATTTTTTATCTGCAGAGACGATTCGCTGTCCCCATCAGAAATCATCACCGCAATCGACGCGTTGGCGGCATCGACATCTTTTCGCTCTCTTTTAACATGTTCAAATACACACTGCTCAAACATGTTGAATCGGGCACCCGCACCACCAAAAAACACCGTACATGTTGCCTTGTCAAGATTTCCGCAGTTCAAAAAACGGATATTATGAAAGCGGTTTCTGCGGCAATTACCTATTATGGAAAGGGAGCCATGCTGTGAATTTCTGAAAATCAGATCAGAGACCACAACATCTGAAACATCATAAAAGTACCAGCATCCACCTTCTATTGTTACTTCAGAGTCAGGAGCAGAGCAGATTTCGATGGGAAGTTCCGCACTTCCGGAAATCTCTATTGTCTGGTCCTGAGAGTAAACACCCTGCATTAAAACTATTTTCTCACCCGGTTTAACAATCCCCAGCGCCCCGGACAACGTCCCGAAAGGTTTACTATAGGAGCCATCTCCTTTTTGAGCATCAGCAGATACCCATAAGATCCCCGGATCTTCTCTGTCAAACTTCTTCATTATTACCCTGAAAATTGAAAACTTTTATAACCTGCATCATGAATCTCACCACAAAAAACGCCACCCATTTAACAGCCGCTCTCAGCAGGATGACTCTTCTTTTTCTGTATCGTCTTTTTTCTTCATGTACTTTGATATTTTTTTAAACACATCCGGTGCTGCAGACATAATTTTGCTTAAGCTCTGATCTGAACCGGTAAGTGAGTGTACATCTACCTTATCACCGCTTATAGAAATAAAAGCAATCGGTGTAACATTTACCCCGCCACCGGTTCCTGCCCCTGACCCGGAGACATCATCCTTTCCCCCACCTCCGGCAGCAAATCCTACCGAAACTTTGGAAACCGGTATAAGCGTGGTCCCCCCCGCAACAATCGGCTCGCCTATAACCGTTTCAGTTTTGGCCACATACTGAATATGATCAAGCGCAACTTTTATTATCTCTGAAAGTGCCATACTTTTCTTCCTCCCGGATGTTCATATGGAGTAAATACTTCAGTTTTTAGCGTTTCGGTACAATTGAGGAGAACTTTAAACCCATACCGCATAATGGTAGAAAAATAGTATGATTACCCCTGCAGTACACATTTTTTATTAAAAAGGTCTAAACCTCAAACACCTTTTTTATTCTCAAAATATTTGTTGCACCCCGTACAGGTGTGGTACCAGCCAAAACAGCAATAGTATCTCCGCTTTCCAGGATACCTTTCCGGACCAGAATTTCTTCACCCGATCGAAGCATCCTGACCTGATCCCCTTCTGAAAAACTAAGGTGAAATGCTTCCACATTCCATGCAATCGATAACATCTTTACCACGTGTATATCAGGTGAGAATACATACACCGGGGACTGATTCCTAAGCTTTGCCATATAAAAGGCAGTATCTCCGGAGAGGGTATAGAGACAGATCGGTATACCTCCCATATCCCTTGCGGCCCAAACCGCAGCTTCAGCCATTGCGTGGGGAGGATATCGGTCACTGTTATGGAAATCGATTATCTCTGTTGAACAATATTCACTCTGCTCCGCAGCAAAGGCAATACGGCTCATTGTTTCGACCGACTGCACCGCATAACTGCCCACAGCCGTTTCCCCTGAAAGCATCACCGCATCGGTGTCATCAATGATGGCATTTGCCACATCGGCAGCTTCAGCTCTTGTAGGCAAGGGGTGATTAATCATCGACTCAAGCATCTGGGTTGCGACGATTACGATTTTTCCACTGTCGTTTGCTTTTCTGATAAGATCTTTCTGGACAACAGGAACAACATCAGGCGACATCTCAACTCCCAAATCCCCCCTTGCCACCATTATTCCATCCGATACGCCTAAAATCTCTTCAATATTATCTGCCGCTTCGGGCTTTTCTATTTTTGCTATAATTTTGAGATCAGGACGAACAGGAGCAATAATCTCCCTCAATTTCTCGATATCTTTTCCGCGCCTCACAAAAGAGAGCGCCACATACTGAAAATCATTTTCCACTATAAGCCCGATATCTTCTCTGTCTTTTTCGGTAAGAGAAGGCACGCTCAGATCTACATTGGGGAGATTTACTCCTTTTCGGGATGAATATACCCCCCCATCCACCACAACGCAGTGAATCCTGTTGGTTCTTTTATCTATCTCATCGACTTCAAGCTTTATAAGCCCATCATTTATCATAATCCGCTGACCGACAGAGATCTCCTCCACAAGGTGAGGATAATCTACAGAGATCAGGTTTTCATCACACACCACATCATCAGATGTGATTGTGACTTCAGAACCACTGCTAAGTGTGACCGAGCGCCCCCCATCGGTTTTACCGGTGCGGATTTTTGGACCCTGAAGATCTGCAAGCAATGCAGGATTAAGACCCAAGCTGTCTGAAACTTTGCGGATAGTCTCAATTCTTTCACTCTGAATCTGGTGATTACCATGCGAAAAGTTGATTCTGAAAACATTTACCCCGGCCAAGAGCAACTCTTTGATTTTTTCAGCAGAAGAGCTGCCCGGCCCCACCGTAGCAACGATTCTCGTCTTCCTAAGCATTCTTCTCATTGGACGCCCTCTTTTATAATTATGATAGTTGAGTTATCAATTGGTTTAGTGCAGCTTCTACGGCCTGAGCCCTGATTTCATGCCTGTTACCACTGAAAACATATCTGCAGCTTGTGACTTCACTGAAGGCGAACGATCCGATGTAAACCAGTCCGACCGGTTTTTCTGGGCTGCCCCCTCCGGGTCCTGCGATCCCGGAGACCGAAACAGCACAATCACTATTTATAAGGGAAGCCACACCCGAAGCCATACGCTCTACGGTTTGTGAGCTCACTGCGCCGAAAGAGTTTAGTATTTCCTCCGGTACACCAAGGAGTTTCTGCTTGATACTGTTATCATACGCAACAATACCGCCCTTAAAAAAAGCGGATGATCCGGGAAGAGATGTAAGTGCGGCAGACACGAGTCCCCCCGTACAGGACTCAGCAGCAGACATTGTGAGTCTGCACCTCAGCAGAATATCCCTGAGGTTTTCTTCGCTTGTCATTTGTTTCAGATTTCCTTCTGAGCTTTTGCAATCCAGGCCAAAAGAAGATATATAGAAGTGACTATCAAAATAAGTGCCGGATCCTCCAGGCCGCGAAACCAAGTGATGAGACTCCGGTATAAAAACCTTGTGAGCAAACCATACCCTACAGTGCACAAAAGAATATAGATACAATATCTGAAAAACCAGTTCACTCCCTTGGTAAATTTCTTCACCACTGAATTCACCGGGCGCCCAAAAAGCATAAGCGCCACTGCAGTAATACCAAAACTGATCTCACTTAGGTGACCACGAACAAACCCCATTGCAGAATCAACCAGATCCATTATCATGTCAAAAACCCGACCAGCCACTGATATACAGAGATCATCAGCATCAAAGACACATTTGCCAGCACACCCGCAACAACATCATCCATGGTAATCCCCATACCATCCTCAAGCTCCTCCATGGCGTGCACCGGAAATGGTTTTACTATATCAAAAAACCGAAACAGAACAAATCCCAAAAAGAGAGTTCTCACAGATATAGGGATCAGGAAAAATGTGATAAACTGACCCGTTATCTCATCCAGAACAACCTGGGGAGGATCTTCCCTTCCGAATGTCTCCTTCGATTTGGATGTCATCAATACGCAAAACCCCACCAGCAGAACCATCACCCACCAGTAGGAAACTGCATTTTCAGGCCCAAAAAGGAAACTAAGCGGTTCAGCGGCAAAATAAAACAGCAAAATTGTAATAGCCGAGCCCACAGTTCCCGGACCATAAGGGAAATATCCGGTAAAAAAACCTGTGGCAATCGTTTTTCTCACCCAATACATTAGCTTTGAAATCATAGATTATCCCTGTATTCAAAGTCCGTGCGCTCATTGAGCGCCTGAGTCAGAGTGACCTGATCGGCATACTCCAGCTCCATGCCCGCAGGAAGGCCACGGGCAAGGCGTGTTATACGTATCCCCTCAGCCTTCAACAGGCGGCCAAGAAAAAGCGCCGTTGTCTCCGAATCCGAGTTGCCTCCCAGGGCTATAATCAGCTCTGAAGGTTTATTTTCCTGTACACGTTTGCGCAGCTCTGAAACATTCAGTTTCTCTGCAGTTATACCGTTAAGAGGTGAAAGCACCCCGCCAAGCACATGATACAACCCCTTGTAGCGCCCGGCCTTCTCAATAGTGAAAAGGTCTGAAGGTTTCTCCACCACACATAAAATGGAGCTGTCCCTTGATCCTGAGGAGCAAATGGGACACACACTCTGTTCACTGTAATTAAAACAGACACTGCACCTGGTTATCTTTTTTCGAACTTCTTCTATTGTGCGGGCCAGATGAATCGCTTCGTTCTCAGGACGTTCCAAAAGATGCAAAGCAAGCCTCCAGGCGCTTTTGCGTCCGATGGTGGGCAGACCGTTCAATGCCTCCACCAGCTCTTCAAGTGATTGAAGCATTACTTCTCCTACATTCCGGGCAGATTAAAACCACCGGATATGGATCCCATAGTCGAGTCACTGATCTCTTTTATTTTCTCCGAAGCATTGGAATATGCCGCGATAATGAGATCTTCGAGCATTTCAACATCATCGGGATCCACCGCATCGGGATTTATATTTATTGAAACCATTTCATTCCTGCCGTTAAGCACCAGCTTAACCATCCCTCCGCCAGCGGTTCCTTCTACCTCAGTTTTCCCAAGCTCCTCCTGTGCTTTCATCATCTGAGCCTGCATCTTCTGAGCCTGCTTAAGCATTTTGTTCATATTTTTCATATCTCACACTCCTCAAGAAATTATTTCCCCATCAACTAAATCCAAAAGAGTCTTAATGATGGGCTCCTTTTCAATTTCCTCATCTAAATTTGCTCCGCTTTTTTCCACCGGCTCCGGAGCATAAGGTTCTACTTTTGCCTCTTTTTTTCTCTGCTCAAGAGTGACTCTCAACGCCACTGGCGCACCCGTATACCTGTGCAGAATCTGTGTTATCAGATCACGGTTCTGTTTTCTGTTTATCTCTCTGTACTGAAAGCCACACTCTGCCCCAAACTGAATATCCACCGTTGTATCATTCACCGACAAAACGCGGCCCTGAGCCATAAAGGCACCCAGATTGGGCCTTTCGTGAATGAGATGATCGATAAATGCGGGCCAGTTTTCCTTTAAATCCTGCGGCACTACAACTTTTGTATCAATGAAATTCTCCGCAGAACCATCAGACTTATACAACTCAGCGCCTGATACCTCTTTAACCAGGGACGTTTTGTTCCCGGAGTCCTCAACATTTTGAGTGTAAGAAACACCCGCAGAGTCTAAACTATTTTTTTTTTTACTGTCCGTTTCCGAACTGGTCTGATCTGAGACTGAAGAGGATTCCTGAGGTTCGGGACTCTCTTTTCCTGCCATTTTCAAAAGCTGCTCGATACTTACGGTGCTGTCAAGGTAGACCAGCTTTAAAACCATAACCTCAACCAGAAACCGCGGAAACGCACTCCAACGCAGTTCTGCTTCAGTTTTCTTCAGAATCTCTGCCATGCGCAAAAGATCGGTTTCGGCAAAGAGCTTTGAGTCCTCAGCAAACATCTCGATTACATCCTTCTCAAGCTCGGCCCCGCGGGCTTCAAGCGCTCCGGGGATACGGGCAAAAAGCAGATTTCTCACATGATCCTGGAAACCAAGGATAAAATCGTGAAGATCGTATCCGTTATAGAGGACATTTTTAACAGCTTTAATGGACGGAACAGGATCTTTTTCTCTGATTGAGTCTACGATTTCCCGGTACACCTCAACCCCTACGATCCCTAAAACAGAGCGCACCTCATTTTCTGTGATCCCCTCTGCGCAGAATGAGTATACCTGATCAAGCAAACTGAGCGAGTCACGCATGCTCCCGTCGGCCTTGCGTGCAACAAGCATCAAGGCACCGCGTTCGTAGGATATCTCCTCAGATTCACATATGTGAATAAGCCTTTGGAGTATCTGTTCGGCACCTATGCGACGGAAATCATACCTTTGACACCTGGAATGTATTGTTGCAGGAATTTTATGTGGTTCGGTTGTGGCAAAAATGAAAATCACATTTGCAGGCGGCTCCTCGAGGGTCTTGAGAAGAGCATTGAAGGCTGATTTTGAAAGCATGTGAACTTCATCAATAACGAAGATGCGGTATTTACCCCCCATTGAGGAGTAGCCGATGTTTTCCCTGAGCTCCCGGATATCTTCTACAGAGTTGTTCGAGGCTCCGTCAATCTCCAAAACATCGAAACTCGATCCCCCAAGAATACTCTTGCAGTTGGTGCAAACCCCACACGGACTGGCGGTTGGCCCCTGCTCACAGTTCAAAGCCCTGGCCAGAATACGTGCAGTGGTGGTTTTACCCACTCCGCGCGTCCCGGCAAAAATAAAGGCATGGGCAACCCTGTTTGATTCAATAGCCCTGCAGAGTGTGCCGGTTATATGCTCCTGCCCAACTACATCATCAAAATTTTGAGGACGCCATTTTCTTGCAAATACCTGATAAGCCATACTACAACTGCCCTTAAAAGGGGAAAAGGGGCCAAGTTTACCTGCGGCACACCGAGTTTCTGCTTACCGTTGCTCCCTTCCGGGCCTGGCGGAGTTCACAGGCTTTGGTTGCGCAGGGCCTGACCCCGTTACTTTTTCAGCAATCCCTGTGTATTAAACCGGAGATACTATATCAATAAGTATCGAAAACTATTACGATCTTTCAGGCCAAATCTTCACTATAAATTTTCCCGCCTGATTTTTTCGTGCATTGATAATGCAAAAACAGCCAGAGATTGTAACTATGACCGCAAAACCAGATCACACACTTGTATACAAACGGAGAGGCAGGGATTTGAACCCTGGGTACGGAAGCCGCACACACGCTTTCCAGGCGTGCCCCTTCAACCACTCGGGCACCTCTCCTAACTTACGCAAATTCAGATTCCAAATATACATAAATCGACAACAAACTGAAACCAAAATCTAATTATTCACTTTTTTCTTCTCATACCCGACAGTTCTTTGCAGGCTGACACTCTCCTTCCAAACCACTTATTACCCGCTACACTAAAGCCTGCTTCTGCATAGAACCTCTCACCCATAAAGTCCCCCACCCATTTGCATGTTTTTGATCTTGAGGCAATTCACGGCAAAAAAAACAAATGGGGCAAGTCCGCATGTAGCTGCCACCCCATCGCCTCATTTCCCAAAAACCGGTGATGTTCCAATAAAGGACATGCTGCCCAAGGGATCAGTTTGAGAACACTTCTGATTTCCCAGCCAGGTTACAATATGAAAAAGCAGGCATTAAGAACAGGATTCACGAGCCCTTTTCATATGGTATGATTTTTGTTACTCTTCATGGTAGCTGTTTAAGCGTTTTGTCCTGTACCGTAAGGCCCAAGGAGGTCTGGAATGGATTTCACCACAGAAAATTCTACCCAGGTAAAAAGAAATCAGTTCATTTTACCACCAGGGTTAGCGTATACAAAGCTCTCACAAAAAAAACGGTTAAAACTGTTGACGTGGCGGTGGTGGGGGCGGGACTGGCCGGGGCGTATACCGGTTTCTGTCTTGCCCAGAAGGGTGTAGATACAATTGTATTCGATAACTCTATGTATCCAAAAAATCCTGATTATGTCACCCTTTCCCAGTCTGAAATGTATGACCGTTTTTTAAATAAAAACTACTACGTAAAAAAAAGGATCCCTGCACCTGAAGTGATATCCCCAAGGGGGAAAAAGTTCCCCTCTCACGGTGGGAGAGATGTAACCATGATTAACCGGGTTGAGCTTTCCCGCAACATTTTGGAACAGGCTATGGCTGAAGGGTGTGGTGTGATAAAGGAGAAGGTCCTGGCTGTAAGGCAGGAAAACGGGGGCTGGATACTCGGCACTAAAAACGGAATTCTTCATTGCCGCATACTGATTGGGGCTGATGGTGTGCACAGCATAGTGCGCAAAACGGTGCTTGACGAACACAGAAAAGAGAACCTGCTTTTTGGTGCCGGATTCATACTGGGAGGAACAACAATCCCCAAAGGATTTCTTAAATTCCTGCCCAATGGAGAGCTACTGAAAGTATGCGAATGTGATGCTGGACTCAATGCCGGCATTTTCGGGCCTCTCGAGACGGCATATGGAAGAAGAAGACGGCTTGAAGCGCTGTTAAAGGAACAGTTTGGAAGCCTGGCGGTCTACTCACCCTGGACTTCGCTTCTTCCCGCAGCCTCTTTCTCACACTACTTTCAGAAACCCTGCAGCGGAAAAAACTGGATCCTTACCGGTTCTGCGGCCGGACATGTCCACCCATTGAGTGGTGAAGGTGCGGAGTTTGCCCTCGCTTCGGCGGAGCTCGCCTCCCAGGCCATAAAGTGCGGAGATCCAAGAGTATTTGATTCCCTCTGGAGAGACTCCTACGGAGAAAAGCTCCTTTCAGCCGTGGATTTCAAAAAACATATCTATTCTCCTGTTATCTCGGATACGCTCTTTTTCGCTGCTGCAAGAAGCTCAACACTGGCTTCCATAATCTCTTCATATATTTCACCTGATTCTGTTTTGGATAAAGAAGCAAAGTGGAAGATTAAGGATAGCTTTCGTATTTTGGCTGAACTGGCGGGAGCGAAGTAACGTTGTAATGGAGAGGCCTGGCAGGGTGAATTTCAGGTGCCTTCTTTCTCCGGCTATCGCTTTAGAGCATGCCGGAGGAACTCAAACCGTCTTCGACCATTCCTGTGCTTAGGCATGAATTCTATATACACCCGAAGCCGCACACTACATTCTAACATTAAAACCTGCTATAAAAGCTAAAATTTCTCGACCTACACCAAATATTTCGGCATATGACAATAGGAAAAAAAAGACCAAAGCCTATTATCTGCCTAAAGTCTTTTTGGAGTTAGCGCCATTTTGCATATATTTCGGACTAAGTTACAGGCTGCTTCTCAGTAAAAACAGGGGCATCAGTCCAGACTAACCCTCTGAGAGAAAGGAAGGTCTCATGTGGTCCCAGCCCATCGCAGCCACACCCTACATTATATAACGATCGAAACAGTAACCTAAAGTACGACAAAACCCAAAGGTCCATAATCTCTTCCCCTCCCCACACCAGTTCAGCTTTCCTTGCAAACCGCACATACGAATAAGTAATTTTCTTATCAGTTATTAAGTTACCCCGTTAACCAATTACGGCATGCAGCTGTAACGATCTAACCCGCAATCATAAAAAGGAACCGGTGTATCTATGTCATTCCCATCTTTATCACAATCGGCCACATGCCGCTTCGCTGTGTTTGTTTCCGTTTTCTCGATTCTTCTGTGCTCTGAGATATCAGCAAACCAGAGAATGCAGTTCCCCTCTCCATCCACAAACAACAACTTTGAATTGATCCAAAGCAGAGAGGAGCTCTCAAGAGAAGAAATGAGAGAAAGGGAAAGAGAGTATCAGCGCATGAGCAGACAACGGGACACCTCTCTTCCCGCATGGGAAACAGACCACTTTATACCAGAATCACTTACAGTAAAGCAAGAGAATGACACTCTTCAACAGGAAGACACCACCGATACTCTGGCAAAAGAACCCGATTCATTGCAGCTTGAGCATTTCGGCTACAACCTGTTCACCAAAACACCCGAAGCATTCAAACCATCTCCGGTTGGCCCCGTAGATCCCGGTTATACCGTTGGGCCGGGTGATGCTCTGCGCCTGAGTGTCTGGGGGCAAACAGAGTTTCAGTCAGAGCTTACTGTCTCCCCTGAAGGCAAGATTTTTATCCCTGTGGCTGGTCAGGTACACGTGGCAGGTGTTCCGTTCGAACAGCTTGAACAAAACCTTAAAACCCTGCTTTCCCGTCATTATTCAGGCCTCTCCACTTCACCCCAGCGCACCTTCATGCACCTTACAGTAGCGCGCCTTCGGCCAATACGGGTATTTGTGATGGGAGAGGTGAAACAGCCGGGCGGCTACACAGTTTCAAGCTCTGCAAATGTGTTCAATGTGCTCTATAGTGTAGGTGGTCCAAAACAAAGCGGTAGTTTACGTTCCATATCCGTGGTTCGCAATGACAGCATCATATCAAATGTGGACATCTACGAATACCTTCTAACCGGAAGATCTGGAAGCGATGTACGCCTCAGAAACAATGATGTGATATTTATCCCACCGAGAGGTAAAACTATTGCTGTTACCGGATCGGTTTTCAGGCCTGCATACTATGAGCTCAAACCCGGTGAAAACTTCCAGGATCTTCTGAGATTTAGTGGCGGTATCAAAAGCGCATCAAATATCGAACGGGCCCACGTAAGAAGAATACTGCCATTTAATCAGAGAGGTGAATCGGGCGAAATGGCACGGGTAATCGATCTCAATCTGAAAAAGCATCTGGAAGAGGGAAGTGAATTTGCACTTTACGACCAGGATTCACTTCATTTTACTCCCCTGTTTGATGACTTGCGCAACTATGTTAAATTGACAGGTGCGGTGCAGTATCCGGGGACCTATCAAAGCGACGATATGACACTGCGGGATCTTGTATTCCGCTTTGGAAGAACCATTGACAACAGAACACTTACCAGCCGGGCAGATCTCATCAGACTCAATGACGACAGAATTTCCACTACCGTTCACCCTGTTAATCTTGAGAGGCTTCTCACAGATGACAGCTACAACAGGCTGATGCAGCCTGGAGATGAGGTCATAGTCTACGAAATCGATGTGGTTGAATCAACCGAGCGAATAATAACAGTTGAGGGTGAAGTCAGAAATCCCGGAGAATTTCTAATAGATGCTAACATGACCGTTGCGGACGCGATCCTTCGTGCCGGTGGATTCACTTCAAGGGCGCTTAAAAATAGGGTTGATGTGTTCCGGCCTGATGGAGGCGGCCCCAACACACTCGCACGTGTTCACCAGATTACGCTTCCCGATTCTCTCAACTACACCGATGAGAGAGGGAGAGAATTTCTCTTGCAGGACAGGGACAGAATTGTTATCAGGCCCGACCCTAACTATGCTAAGGAGAACATTGTGTCTGTTAGCGGTCTGGTCAGATATGCGGGCACCTATGCACTCGAGGAGCGTAATGATCGTCTCAGCGATATTCTTACCCGTGCGGGAGGTGTCATGCCCGATGCCTTTCTGGAAGGAGCGAGTGTCACCAGACGTGGTCAAAGAGTCGTAGTCGATTTTGAAAGTGCATTCATTGAGGGCAGAAGAAGAGAGGATATCGTTCTTCACCATGGCGACAGCATCTATATACCCCCAAGACCAAACCATGTGATGGTACATGGAGAGGTGAACAATGAAGGTCTCTATGGCTTTGTAAAGGGACGGCGCCTAAACCAGTACATTGACAGAGCCGGAGGATTATCAGACAGCGCACAGTATGCTCTTGTCACCCTGCCCAACGGAGAGACAAACAAACACAGACTCCGCCGCTTTTCTGGCAATCCCCGTATCCCGGACGGTTCAGAGATTTATATCACCAAAAAGCCCCCCAAAGCTCCCCAACCGGAGAGAACCGGCCCAAGCATTGCCGAGGTGATTAAAGACACTCTGGCGATTATTACCAGTGCGGTTACGATAATAGTGCTGGTGGAAGGGTTGAGGGATTAGAAGAAGGGGCGAGTGTCGAGTGTCGGGGGGGGGAGCGAGGGGTAAGAGAGGGAGGAAAAACCCAGGTCAGGAAACCCCTGGGGTCATGGATGTAACCCTTTCAGGGTATGGGAAAAGGCATCTTTGGCTAAAAAATCAAGAAATTATTGTAGAAAGGGCGGAGAAGAAATCTTTTTCGCCTTTTTTTTGTTTTTAGGATTTTACAATTTGTGAAGGTTTTTCCTGATTACGTCCTCGATGCATAGTTGTCAATTTAGGCAACTGGAAACGGGATATGTGCTGCAGTGATCAAGTCTTTGTATCCTGAGAGAACATATTAAGTATAGTTATGAAATCATCTAAGGAAGAAGCCTTAGGCATAATTTCTTCATTTCCCGATAATGCACCTGCAGACGAAGTAATTTACAACTTTATGTTATCGACAAAGTGTATCAGGGGTTGAATGATCTAACGGTAGACATCTCTCCTGTGGCCAATATGAAGAACCAAAACAACCAATTGCTGCTTTTCAACCTCGTAAATGACCGATAGTCCCCTATTCTTATTCTCCACCCGTTTCGGCCAGACAGACGTTTACTCCCCTGTGGCCAGGGATCATGGGCTAAAGAGTTAATAGCACCTTTAATACGCTCATAGTCTTTTAGGTTTATTCTTTTGAGTTCTTTAACAGCTGGTTTCAGTATTAAATCTGGCATCCCACTTATTCCGATTCTGTTCAATTTTTTTTGTGGCCTGCTCAAAATAATACAGGTTTATCTTTCCGCAGTTTTGCTTCATCATAAGCCCTGATTTCATCCAGTTCCTCAAGCTCGTCGAGCATTTTCCGATACGATTCTATATCAATAAAAACACCTATTTTCTGGCCATTTTTGTCGACAACGAAGTTTTCATTTAACTTTATCATAATTTCCTCCCCTTTTCCCACAGGACTTCCTTCTATTAATATATTACTTTGAGAGGCAATATATTTTAGTAAATATTCTTTTCCAGTGCTTCCGGGTATACTTTTTGGTGTACGACATAAATAATGTTGGCTGGTAATAAAATGTCATGAAAATTTGGGTCCTCTGGATAAAAATTCGTATATGCAAAAGATGCAGCAGCTGTTCCTTAATTAAACCAACAGAGAATTATCGGGAATAAACAAATATGGTCAGAAACAATATTCTATAAAAATTTGATAGACTAAAGTGCACATTGCTCAGAAAGGCAACCGATGCTCCTTGAGAAGAGATAGGTGAATTTAACGAGCTCAACACATTGACCAGCTGCGACAGTGAGCTTTTTGAAAATTATGGTATGGTTATACACAGCCTTAGCCCCCTACCATAAACCGAGCAAACGGCATTCTGTACTTGAAAACATCCTCTGTTTACCTAAACACATGAAAACCCTATTAAATTTTCCCAAAAATTAGCTTTTTTGCCCATTACTGAACTATTTTTATAATTATGAAAACCTTTATGCAAATATTTTTTCCTTATTCTTCAGGAAAACCCAAAACAACACACCGCTCTCAGAAAAGATAGATGAAACAAACAGGTAATCATTCAGAACAGCCAGCCTCAAAGGTCGCCGCAGATACTACTACCTCATCGGATGAAATTTCCCTTATCGATTTGATACTGATTTTGTGGAGGGGGAAGTATATCATTATTGCCTGCACCATACTGGCTACATTTTCCGGAGTGATTCATGCACTGCGGGCTCCGGAGGTGTTTACCTCTACTTCCCATTTTATTACCAAAACGGGGCGGTCTGGTGGAGCGGGGAATTTAGGACAACTTGCAGCAATGGCTGGAGTTTCTATGGACAGAGGGGGAAGGGTTGATCCTTCAGAATATCTCGACCGAGTGATCCAGGACCAACATTTTTTGACTACTTTTTATGAGAGAAAGTGGTTCTTTGGAGGAGATTCTCTTCCGCTGGAAGAGATACTTGAGATTGAGAAAGATACAACAGTAGGTAACTGGCAGCACAGGTATCATATGGCAAAGCTGGACAGGATCAGGAGAGGTAACATCATTGATCTAAGCAAAGACGTCAGAACAGGTATTCTTACCCTTCGCTCCAATGCCCCTGATCCGCAGCTTGCGTACGATTTAAACACATATACTCTTGATTGGATAAGTGATTACATTCGTAACTCCCTTCAGACACAAGCCCGGGAAAAGAGGAGCTTTATAGAGGAGAGGCTTAGTGAGGTCAGGGCTGATCTGCAGAGAAGTGAAAATGCACTTGCCAGGTTTAAAGAACGAAACATAATGAGCACTTCTCCTAAAGTAGTTGTAGAAGAAGGACGCCTTACAAGACAGGTAACGCTGAATCAGGAGATGTATCTGCAGCTACAGAAGCAGTATGAGATGGCGAGGATTGAGGAATTGGATGATCAGACACTGGTGCAGGTGGTGAGGAGCGCGGAGGTGCCAGTGAGGAGAAGCAGGCCGAAGAGGACGCAAATGGTAATAATATCTTCTTTAGTGGGTGTTCTTCTAGGGCTATTAATGGCTTTTGTTCACAATTGTTTGTTAAAAGTAATAAGAACACTTCGTTTGGGTTGAAACACACTTACAATATTTGGGAGTTTCCAACTATAGCATGTGTGGACAAGACATTGGTTTGTCCTACACTTTAGCCATGGTCAGACTATGACAGAGAAGAATTCAAAAATAATAACGCACAACACAAAATGGTTGTATATTTCGAAGTTCTCCTGTCAAATAGTGGGTCTTTTTGCTACAATTTTAGTCATCAGAAAATTACCTGTTGAAATATTCGGTACATACAATTTGTTACTTGGCTCGGTATTGTTAATGGAGGTAATTACAATATCAGCAGTTTCTAATGTCTTCAATAGATACATACCTGAGTTAGTCACAAAAAAGCAATATGCTGTTTACAAAAAGTTGATAATTTGTGGATTCATGTATTCTACTATTTTGAGTACTGTTTTAGCTGCGATGCTATATTTAAACAGAGGTTTGTTCGCTTCTTTTTTTAATATTCCCGAGTTCAATAATTATCTGGTTAGTTTCTTGATATATTGCAATTTAAATTTCCTCAAAAAACTAATTGAAACATGCCTTAAATCATTGTTGTTGCATAAAAAAGTAGCAATCACAACAATTATTAGCAGCATTATACGGACAACTGCATACATTGTTTTCATAGACAAGCTTGATGTTGTAATGCTTTTGTATATTGAAGCTTGTATTTCAGGCTTGTTTGCAATTAATGGCTTGATTATCTATATCAGGCACAACAAAGGTTTGTACTTAGCTGAAATTAGTACAAAAGGAAATGACGTTCATTCAAAAAGGATGATCAGATATGGTGCATTATCTGCAATTAATGAATTAGGGGTGGGTGTTGTTGGGAAAACATCGGATTATTTTATTATAGCAGCATTCTCTAACCCTTACTACGTTGGGTTGTATGCTTTTGCGCATAAGCTTTACAAAATGATTTTCAAAATTTTGCCATATAAAGATTTCCAAACAATAATAAGGCCTGTATTTTTTAAAAAGTACGCTAATAAATATGATATAGATAGCTTTAGAAATATGTATGCATTTATTGTTAAAATGTTGCTACCTGTGTATGCTTTACCTGCAATATACTTTTTCTTTTTTGGAAGACATATAATCAATATAGCCTTTGATCCAAAATATTTAAATGCATACTGGGTTGCTGTTGTTGTATTGTCGAGCAATATTTTTCTTGCCTTTTTTTATCCACTAGGTCTTACAGTGATGTTGAAAGAAAAAATGGAGTATAATTTATACAGCAAGATAATTGTTGTCTTCAGCGCATTCGCCGGTATTTACGGGATGAAATATTTTGGTGTTGTTGGGGTTGCGATAGCTTCTTTAATTGGTAGCTTTTTAAAACATTCAATAGTATTGTTTTTCATGAGGGGTTACCCAGAAGTTAAATACAGACTTAAAGATTATCGCAATTTTTTCATTATTTTGCCTTTTTTGATTCCTTTTTTAGGCGTGCATTATATTTCGCTCAATGTTTTTACACTTATAATTACAACAGTTAGTTTTTTTGTTTATGCAATAGCAGTATTTGCAATTTTTCATCCTTACAATGAATACGATCAGCAAATTCTGAGATCGTTAGCACTAAACATTCCTTTAGCCATGACTGCCAAAAGAGCACTTTACCCAAGCATTCAAAGGGTCAGGGCCAAGATTGCTGTCGAATGAATGAAGAAGGAGTTTTTCTGTTTGAAAATTGTGATCATTAACAAACACATAAGTGATTCTCTTGGTGGGAGTGAAATGCAATGTGATCTAATTGCACGTGGATTAACTTCAAGAGGCCATCAAGTAATTTATTTTGCGGTTATGAAGAAAAATAAAAGTGCCACCGAGTATAATGGTTTACCTTATGATGTCGTCCCATTTGACATAGCAGTTGAAGATAAAGGTTCTGAGTTATTTAAAACTATTAGGCCTGATATTGTGTATTGGCGGTATAACAAAAATAAATTGTCCGATATTGTAACAATATGTAAAAGACTATCGATACCTTTTGTGTTTGCGATTTCATCTTCTAGCGATGTACATTTTTTGCCAAGTTGGGAGAGAACTCTAGCCATCTACAAACATAAAAATTTTTTGACCTCCACAAAAAAGGTTTTGAACAATTTTATTTATCATTTAAGAGCGATTCATGCTTACAAGAATATAGATGCAATTACAACACTTAACAGTGAATATATAGACATCCTCCCAGTAAAAAAACAGATTACTATTTGGAATGGTGTGCCTACGCAGGTTGGTAAATTCTTTTGGGAAAAACCTTACTGCTTGTGGGTCGCAAGCATTAAAAGTATCAAGAGGCCGGAGTTGTACATAAGCTTATCAGAAAAGATGGCAGATCGAATACCGGAACTGGATTTTTTGATGGTTGGTTCCATTCAGGATCCTAGTTACAAAAGAATCATTGAAGAGGCTTCCAAGCAAAGCAATTTTCACTATCTTGGCCCTAAGTCTCCCGAAGATGTGAACAAGGCATTGAAAGGTGCTCATTGTCTTGTGCATACATGCCAGCGAGAAGGGTTTGGCAATAATTTTATCCAATCCTGGTTAATGGGGTGCCCCACGATATCATATAACTTCGATCCGGACAAGTTAATAAAAAATCTCAACATAGGTTTCGTATCTGGAAATGTTGATCAAATGGCATCAGATGTAACTCTACTATGGAATAACAAAGACTTAAGGGGACAAATAATCAAAAAAGCGATGACTTTTGCTAAAGAAAATATGACACCAGAAGTGATGTGTGAAAAATTAGAGCGTTTCTTAGAAGATGTAATTGCAAATTATGAAAATTACAATTGAACCGGTCCGAGATATTGAAAGTTGTAATGGTAAACAGTTTTCTTTGCCTAATAGTGTTCAATTTTTATCTGATGGTGATTTGGTAGTTGCTGATGGAGGAAATGATAGAGTTTGTCTATTAAACTCTGCCATTGCAGTAGCCGGTGGCAAAGGTTTACATTAATTAAAAACAAATAGGACTTTGACCTGTCGCTATGATCTTTAATGAATTTGAAAAAAAAATTAATAGTTACCTTTGGGCCGGTTACAATATTGAAAACGGTTGCCCTAGATGGATTTTGGAAAATATTAAAAAAAAGAACGACTATAGCTATTCTTTAAAAGAGGCTATTAACATATTTGATTCTGTTTTTGATGACATTGCAAACAAATGTAATAAACAACACATAATACCTCTTAGTGGTGGATGGGATAGCAGAGCAATCTTGGGAGCGGTTATTGAGAGGTTTGGAGCCAAAAGTATTACGACTGTCACTTACGGTTCACAAGGACAATTAGATTTTGAAATAGGGGCAGCTATTGCTAGAGATGCAGGGGTTAAAAATATTGTTGTAGATTTGCAAGAAATGCTTTTTACGTGGGAAAATATTGCAAGAGCAGTGAAGGAGTGTCCTTGGGTTGTCATCGACGGAGCACTATTTAATTCGACTTGTTGGGAGTACGCTGATTCTAACAGTACAATTTGGAGTGGGTTTTTAGGGGGAATTACAGGAGGTGGTTTATTATCAGATTTATCATATAGACAATTGAAAGACAGCCAAAAAGCTGCTTTGTTTTCATCAAAACAACAATTTTTCAAAGAATTCTCATTGTGTCATCCGTCCTACTCTTTTGAAAAAGCGTTGCCAAAATCAACAGATAACACTTTTTGTGACAAATATTTATACTGGTATTTCATGCGACAAACAAACTATATTGCGCCCTCTTTAATAACACGGGTACAATTAGAAGATTGGACTCCCCTTATAAGCAGAGATGATGGTAAACAAATTGCGCTACATTTCCTTAATAGAAGGTGGGCAAATTATTGGCTTAACGCGCCCGATGAGGCTTTAAAAAAACAAAGATTATACCTAGATATTTTAGGAAGTAAGTTTCCAAGATTATTCTCCTTACCAAGCAAATATTCTTTTGGAATGCATCCCAAAAAAAATTACTTGTTAAATTTGCTAAAACAAATCATGCAATTAGAAAGCGCATACAAAATAAATACCCACGGCTCAACATACGTTCAATTGTAAAAGAGAACTATATAGATTTCAATGAAGCCTTTCGAAGAAAACCAGATTACAAAGAAACAATGTTAACAGCACTTGATTATTTGAAAAGAAATGATTCTGTGCCATGGATTAATATCGATGAAATATGGAATAGCCATACGAAACGTAAAAAAGATTATGGCGACGCACTTGTTGTCTTACTTGGTCTCGCTGCAAATCTAGCTGCAGAAGAAAATGTCAAATTATGAAAATAGTATATTTATCAGCTTCAACCTTACCATCCCGTACTGCAAACAGTATTCATGTAATGAAAATGTGCCAAGCTTTCGTAAGTGCGGGACACGAAGTAATGCTTTATGCAAGGAAAGGCAACGGCAAAAATTCTCACGATTCGTTATTTTGTTATTACGGAGTAAAAAAAACATTTAAAATAAAACTATTAAGGCATTTTCGGTTGCCATACTATGGGCACATCTATGGTTTATTTATTGCCTGCCATGCATTTTTTGCTAAGCCAGACTTGGTTATTGCAAGGCATCCTGCGGGTTGTTTTTTTTCCACACTCTTTGGTTTGCCTACAGTGTTCGAAATACATGGTCCAATTAGTGAATCTGGTAAAATGACACGATTTTATTTTGAGTTAATAAGAAAACTCCCGTCTTTCAAAAAGTTAGTTCTTATCACTCATACACTAAAACAACATTATTTAGCTAAGTATAAAGATCTGAACCAAAAGGAAATTGTCGTTCTACCGGACGCCGCTGATAACGTAGACCTAAGTGAGATTACACCTAAAGGAATTCGGCTCAAAGACAAACTTAACATAGGCTATACCGGCCATTTGTATAAAGGTAAAGGGATGGAGGTAATCGCACCGCTTGTTACGGAATGTCTCGAGTATCATTTTCACATCGTAGGTGGTAGGGATAAAGATATAAGTTTTTGGAGTGAACGTCTCAAGTCTAATAGCAATGTCAGTTTTCACGGGGCAGTAGCACACTCTGATATAGTTGAGTACCTGGTTGATTTTGATATTGTACTTTTGCCAAATCAAATGGAAGTGAGTGGAAATGCTGGTAAAGATATTGGAAATTGGACATCACCACTCAAATTATTCGAGTATATGGCTGCCAGAAAGTGCATTATTGCATCGGATATTCCGGTACTAAGAGAAGTCCTTAACGAAAACAATGCCCTATTGTGCAATCCAAATAACATTGATGATTGGGTATCAGCAATAAAGGTTGTGGCTGGCGACAGAAATATACGAAACAATATTGCTAAAAATGCATTTAATGATTTCATAAATAATTATACATGGGCAAAAAGAGCAAACAATATTATTGAAAGTATTGGTTAGTTATATGGTCAACAACATTGTAACAATAACTCCCAACTATCCTAATCCAAAATTTCCTGAACAAGGCACTTTTGTTGAAAGTTTAGTTAGGGAATGGGCGAACTTGGGGGTTATCGTGGATGTGGTAGCACCAATAAAAATGCCCCTATATATAAAGGCTTTTTTTAAAAAACCTAAAAAGATGAATGTTGCACATTCTCATATTGTACGGCCGCACTATTTTTCATTTTCAAATAAAAGGATGGTAGGAATAGATTGCTCATCGTTAAGCAATACACATTTTGTCAAGGCTGCAATAAGGGGAAGCAACAGAGTGCGATTACCTTCATTATATTATGGTAAATTTTTACTAAAAGGTGGTAAAGCAGCAGCACTAATGGGTGAAAAGAATAAAAAGCCAAGTTTTGCCGACTTGGGTGAATCTACATTACTCCAAACTTGTAGTATGAAGGAAATAGAAGAAGCGAGAAAAATCATTTCAAAACTCACAGGAATAATTTGTGTTTCAGAGAGATTGCAAGAGGAGGCAATAGAACTTGGTGCCTCACCAGATAAAATTCTCCATGCCCCAAATTGTGTTGATAGAAAAAGGTTCAAACTTATAGATAAACAATACTGTAGAAAGGTACTTGGGTTACCTTTGAAAGATTTCATAGTATCATTTACTGGTAGTTTCATCGAAAGAAAAGGGCCATTAAGAGTTCTAAAAGCAATCGAAACACTTGATCCAAGGATCAAGTTGATATTTATAGGTAAAGGCAAACAGGTACCTCGTGGTGATAGGGTTTTGCATGCTGGCTCTGTACCTAATGAAGATGTTCCATTATGGCTTAACGCATCAGATGTTTTTGTCCTACCTACACTTGCAGAAGGGCATTGTAACGCAATAAATGAAGCTCTTGCTTGTGGTATACCAGTGGTAAGTTCTGATATACCAGATGTGCGCTGGCAAATACCTAAAGAATGTGGCTTCCTGGTCGATCCCAAAAGCATACCTTCTATATCTAATAGTATAAATACTTTATTCAGTGATGCTTCAAAGTTATCTTCTGTTACAACTGCTTGCAATGCGTTCTCCAAAAAGCAACAATCCAATGTACGCGGTAAAATAATACTTGACTGGTTAAACACACTGCTTTAGATAACGTTTTGCATTCTTAAGCTGAAGGGACAATGTTTGAATAAAATGGAAAGCATATGAAATATGTGAACAAGCTTACCCAAAAGAACTGTTGGTATCTTACTGTTGTATTGTTTCTGTACATTTATGCACCGTTTCTAAATGTATCTGGTATACCTATACATTTACCATACATATACGATTTAGTTTTTGTATTAATTTTTGTTTATATAATCACATACAATACAGTTATAACAAGCTACATTAACTTATTGGGTTTGTACACAGTTGGTTATGTATGGATATTATTGATTTCTGCAGTAAATGGTGTTTTGGATACCAATATGCAATTGGTATACATTAACGGTTTTTCCACAATCCTATCTTCATACGCTATAGCGCATTTATATTTTGAAAAATATAAAGAAGAAGCTGCACAATATATAATCTATGGGGTTTTTGTTTCTGGTGTTGTCCATGCAATAATTATGGCATTAGCTTTTTTTTCAGATCCATTTAGAACTGTTTTATATAGTTTTGTTGCTCTGAGTGAAACAGGAGCAAGTTTTTATAGAAGAGGTATAAGATCGCCAGGGCTCACTAGCAGTGGCAGTGACGGGTTATCTGTTTTCCAAGCAAGCACCATGGTTTTTGGCATAGTATATCTTTTTACTACCAACAGGAAAAAAACCGAAATAGGAAGAATGTTGATATATGGGACAACTTTTATCGTTCTACTGCTTTCATTATTTTTATCCGCAAGAACTGGATTAGTGGTATTAATATTTGGAATTGTTTTGTTCATCATTTACAAAGTATTCATCCCTAAAATTGCAATCCGTAAGAAAACGATACAAAAAGTTTGGCTGTTAACTTGTTTGTGTGCGTTTTTGGTACCTATGTTAATTCATTTGATTATGAACTCTCCATACCATCGAATGGCATATCGTGCATTCGAATTATACTATAATTATACTGAAACTGGTGATGTATACACCACCTCAACCAATTCCTTAAAAGAGATGTTCTTTTTACCAGAAAATAAAAACCATTTGTTGTTTGGTGATGGCAACTTCGGACGTGATTCAAACTTACCTTATATAAGATCTGATGTTGGATATGTGAGGTCAATTTATGGTGCAGGAATTATTGGAACCGTTTTTATGTATATGTGGATTTTGTATATTATGATTATGGCTTTGAAATATTGGCAAACAAGCCCAAGGCTAGCATTTCTTTTGGTTTTTTTAGTCTTAACTATACTCCTTTTTAATATAAAAGTATTCCATTTTGCTGCTAAGAGGGAAACATTTAAAGTTTTATTTATATTATTTACAGTTCTTTTGTTACAGACAAAATTTAGGTTTAGGGGTAATTAAGTAAGCTGAATTCAAGTAGCAAGTGCAACAGTTAGTGTGACAAAAGACAGGGCCAAATATGATATTGGTTCTGACAATTTAACAAACCACTAACTGGAGTAGCTTGATGAACCTTTACCGGCATTTGGCCCTTGAAGAAAGATATATGATTTACACACTTAGAAAACAGGGGTACAGTATTCAGAAAATAAGCCGCTGTCTCAAAAGAAGTGTTTCAACGGTCTCCCGTGAGATATGCCGTAACCAAGGCCACAGAGGGTACAGGCATAAACAGGCACAAAGAAAGGCTCAACACCGATTGAGAAATTCTCACAAAGCCACTACTATTTCACAGGATACCATAGCGCTGGTTAAATCATATATCAAGCTGGACTGGAGCCCTGAGCAGGTATCCAATTATTTAAAGCTGGAATTCGGAGTCTCCATTAGCACAGAAAGAATCTATCAGATTATCTGGGATGATAAGCAGAACAATGGTGATCTGTACTGCCATTTGAGACAATTCAGGCGCAAGAGGAGGAAACGCTATGGTTCAGGGTATAACTATCGCGGAACCCTCAAAAACCGTATCAGTATTGATGACAGGCCAGAGATTGTAGACACCAAAGAGCGTATTGGTGACTGGGAAATCGACACAATCATAGGCAAACAGCATAAAGGTGCGGTAGTAAGTATCGTTGAGCGCAAGTCAAAATTTACATTGTTAGCTAAAGTTGAAAAACGTGATGCGTCTTTGGTAGGTACCGGCACAGTAAATCTGCTTAAGCCATATGAAGATTATGTTTTCACCATAACAGGGGATAACGGAAAAGAAATGGCCTGTCATGAAGACATTTCTAAATCTCTTGGTACTACCTTTTATTTTGCTCATCCGTACAGCTCCTGGGAACGGGGACTTAACGAGAACACCAATGGACTTGTCAGGCAGTATATACCCAAAGGAAGTGATCTGTCAAACATTACAGAGTTGGAGATGAACTTTGTCATGAACAGACTGAACACTCGTCCAAGAAAGTGTCTGGGGTATAGAACCCCCAAAGATGTATTTTTTGCTGGAATAGGTTTTTCCTCTCCCCCGGGGGAGAGGAAAACGATGAGAAAAGATTTTGTAAATAATAATTGCGCTGTTGCACTTACGAATTGAATCTAAATAACTTTAATGAATCTAGGAACGCACAAAAATGTTTTTCTGCCATTTTTTCTATGGTATAGTCCTTTGATGCAGCATCATATAGCTTTTCTGCTGCTTTTTTCAAATTGTCTCCCCCACATTCAATTTCTTCAATGAGCCATAAGATATCTTCATCAGAATTAAAGTCTATAAAAAACTGTTCTGATTCTTTTGCTAATATGTATTCTGGCCCATGGTTAATATTTTTTTCAATTACGATCGGTTTTCCAAATTTAGCAGCATTTGCCACAAGCAAACCAAGAATCCCTGGGCTAATAACAGCATGACACCATGTAAAGTGTTGCTCTAAATCTTTTCCTACAGTTCTACCAAAACATTGGACATTCGTAGGTATTGGATTTTTTATGCTTTTTATGTATTGTTCCATTTCAGGGCCAACCAATCGGAATTCTACAAGAGGGTACTTTATTGCCATCTCAACAATACGATCTAACCTTTTTCTTTTCTGAGTTCTACCAACGTAAAGTAACCTTGGGTGTTTGCCGGTTGGCCAGCTGGTCCTTTTCAGTTCGGATGATAAAATCTGAGTATTATTAAAGCTAACGATTTTTGTGTTTGGAATTTTGCCGCTCAATCTTGCAACTACAGCCCGTGTGTATACCAGCGTAACATCAGTTTTACTTAAGAAATACATACGCACGGAATCAAGTATGAATGAGAGCTTGTGTTTTCCGAAAATTTGCCCTCGCCATATCCAATTTGAAGATTTTCTGAATTTAAAAAAAAGAAAAAGCCGCCAAAGGTGCCTCAGATTCAAATCAGAACATATAATATCAAAACCTTCCAGAAAAGATTTTTTGGGAAGTCTGCACCACCGAAATGGGCCAAATACAATTGGAGTACTTTCTATGTAGTTATAATTGCAGCGTTCTGTTGGAGCAATCAAACTATCAAATTCGCATGGTTGGGCTAAAACAGTTAATTCGCACTTCTCTCCCAATTCGCGAAAAAAGTCTTCTCTGTAATCTGGAGCATGGTCAATAATCAAAAGGGTTCTCATAAGGCAATCTTCTTTGTTGTTGTGCATATATACGTCATCCACAAAACAATACTAAAAGGTATTGTTTCCATAAACATAAAAAACACCTTTACTACGTTATTCTTTTTCGAACAAAACACTTTAGTTTTGTTGTTATACATACGTTTCATGATTTCCATAACTCCATTGGCAACAGAAAAAAAATCAACACTGAAATGTGTTTTATACTCTTTTATGTAACATCTAATACAAGCAAAAGTGCTCTTTGGATTGTTTAACAGTGCAGATCTCCAGATAGAAAATGCTCCAGTTACAAATGATATTCCAGGGTTTTCATATAATGTCATCCAATATCCTGGATCAACGGAAACAACCTCATAATTATTCATCATAACATTTGAACAATTATAATCCCTAAATGCGGGAACCTGTCTTTTACTGGTCTTACATTTTGAATGCATCAGACCAAGCCATGTACCCATGAACTTAAAAACATCAGGCTTTTTGTGCTTCATGTAAATTTCCTGAATATTGTTTCCTTCAAAAAACTCCATAATGAGTGTATCTGTTTCTGGGTCATATCCATGTACAAATATTGGCCTATATAACTTCTCATTGTATTTAGTATGTTCGAAGGATTGATCTATCTGTTTTAAAACGAAAAAATCTCTTTCAGCATTGCCCTTTCGGAAATACTTTTTATGCACCTTTTCACTTGTTATTGTCAGTGTAGCTTTATTGGTTTTGATTGTAGATCCCATAATTAATTACTTTTTTTATTACAGTTGTTTGTATTTACCCTAATTATTTTAAGCATTTCATTGGCTAACATAATACGATCAAAATACAGCGTAACATATTCTTTCCCATTGAATTTATGTGTGTTTCTGGAAACGATCGATTCTATGCAGCTGACAAGAGAACCTTCATCATCCGGCTCCATCACCACCCCCGCATTGCCTCTCAAAACAATATCCTGCGCCTCCCCCTTTACTCCCATAATGATCGGCACATTCATAGCCATCAATTCAAATATTTTGGAAGGTATTACTGTTCCAAAAAGTTCTGTACCTCTAAGGTGCACAAGAGAGGCATCACTTGCGGCAATCACAGAGGGCATATCTTCCTTCGGCAGTCTGCCAGTAAAGATAATGTTGTCCAGGTTTTGCTTTTGAGCAGAGGACTGTAATCTGCTGCGCTCAGCACCGTCACCTACAATCCAGAATTGTACGCTGTTATCATTTTTGCTTTTCAAAACAGAAGCGGCTTTGAGTACAACCTCAAGACCATGTGCCATTCCAACAGTACCAATATAGCTGCACACGAATTTGTCGGGTGCATTGTACCTGTTTCTTATTTTATCACCGGATATATTTTCATTATTGAATTTCTTCAAATCAACACCATTAATGATTACAGATATTTTGTCTGAATCTATATCCTTCTCCATTATCTTCTTTTTGTATCCTTCACCTACCGCAACAATATGGTCTGCGGCTTTATACATTTTCTTTTCGAGGATTTCAAGGAAACGTATTATTTTGGATTTGCGCATAGCACCAACAGTAACAATGGATTCTGGCCATATATCCCTGATTTCAAGTATGAACGGCCATTTTCGCAGATATTTAAGCAGAACCCCAGCCCAGCCGCAAAAAAACTGTGGAGAAGTAGCTATGACTACATCCACATTACGCATTGTTATGCTGTGAAAAAGTGCACCGAACATATAACTCAGATAATTGAATATCCTTTTAAGAAACCCCTTATTCGGAGCGAGGTAGGTTCGGACTCTGATAACCTTTATCCCATCAATGGTTTCAACAGTATGTTTGTTTTTGTACCCATCATATACAACCCCATCAGGACAGTTCGGGGCGCAGGTTACCACCGTTACATTGTTTCCCAGTTCGACCCATCTTTTGCAGTGTTCATAGGTGCGGGTAGCCGGGGCATTTACTTCCGGGGGGAAATAATGAGAGAGAAAGAGAATGTTCATATATTAATAAACCGATTCGGGGAAAAATTTATACTACAGCAGTTTCCTTTTCAACTCTTCGCTCTACCAAACATCTTACAATTCGTTCAGCAGTTTTACCATCCCATAGTTCAGGTCTTTGCGGTGTGCGTTTTTGGGCAAGAGTTCTGAAAAACTCGCTGCGGATATTATCAATGGCGTTCCCTACCAGAACACTTGCACCTCCGTGTTCCCGAAGAGTAACAGGCCGTTCGGTGTTCCACCTTAGTGTCAGGCAAGGTGTCCCCAAAACACAGCACTCCTCCTGGAGTCCACCACTATCGGTCAGCATAATGGCCGCCTGCATATTAAGCCGAAGCATCTGAAGGTATCCCAAAGGTTCAACAACCAAGAGTCGCTCATTGTTGAGGATATCATTGAATAACCCGGCATTCTCAAGATTTTTTCTTGTTCTGGGATGGATAGCCCAAATAAGTGGTAACTTCTTTGAAGCTTCTTCCATCAGAAAGGTGACTATAGCTTTAAGCACCATCGGGTCATCTACATTTGATGGTCTGTGAATAGTAAGAAGACCATAGGCCGAATTGGAATTCAGACCAGGCATCAGTTGCTGTCCTGGCAGAAGATTATCTGTGACAATCTGGTTAAAATTCAACTTTTCTGCTTTTGCCCTGTTATGTTCAAGCGTATCGATCATTATATTTCCGACAAATTCAATTTTTTCTTCAGCTACACCTTCAGCCTGAAGATTTTGGTTAGAGATTTTGTCAGGAGTGAGAAGCAAATCCGCAAGCCGGTCGGTTACAAGACGGTTTATCTCTTCGGGCATGGCCATATCGCCAGAGCGCAAACCAGCTTCAATGTGTGCTAATTTTATGCACTCTTTTTTTGCTGTTACAGAGCAGGCACAGGTAGCGTTGACATCACCAACAACAATAACCCAGTCAGGTTGTAACTTCCGGACCACTTTTTCAAAAGCGATCATGGTTTTCCCAACCTGTTCAGCATGTGAACCTGACCCTATGCCCAGGTTTATTTCAGGTTGGCCTATTCCCAGATCTCTGAAGAAATTGTCCGACATCTTGTTATCGTAATGCTGACCAGTGTGAACTACGGTATGGTCGATGCGGCTAACTTCTGTGTTACCGTTTGTTTGGTTATACCTGTTTACCGCTCGCACCAGAGGTGCAATTTTCATAAAATTAGGGCGTGCGCCCACTACAGATAATAGTTTCAGTACCGAATTTGTTTCATTCATCTACGATAGTATGCTCCACTAAATAATATTTCAAATCTCAATCGTCGTTGTAAAGGTAAATGGCAATTTGGCCCTGCTTGAAAATGTCACCTTTGAACATCCCAAAGCTACCCCAAATTCAGGGTGGAAAGTTGCTCTTTCGAGTTTATTGTCCACAGCCAAATCTGAGAAAATTTTTATTTGCTTACCACTATTTGTAACAGCTTGGTATTTTTTCTCACCTATAGGTTTCACTTCTACATCGGGGTGGAAATGAAGAAATGCCTCGACCAAATGTTGATCTCTACCCTCAATAATATCTTCAATAATAACAGTGTTCCTCCGGGCAGTTATCTTCCTCCTATGCAACCCCACATTATTCAACCTTTTAAAACCATTATGAGCTGCTTTTAAAATATAACTTTTTCCATCTTCCTCTATGGCATATTCAACAATTTGTGCTCTTTTTGCGACCCTGAATCCACTCCAGACTTCTGAGGAGTTTTTCCCATCAACACTCACAGTATTGTGTGCAGATGTACTTCTTTGCCTGAGTCGTTCATGTCCACTGCCATAACAGGAGGTTCCACTGTCAACAATGATACGCTCTTTACCACTGGAGAATTCGAAACTGAGAGTGTCTGCGTGAGCATGGCCGGGTTGATAAGCAGGACCGATCTCCCCTGCATCAAATATCATTGTGTA
The DNA here is from genome assembly GCA_001045525.1 of Chitinispirillum alkaliphilum. NCBI lineage: Bacteria > Pseudomonadati > Fibrobacterota > Chitinispirillia > Chitinispirillales > Chitinispirillaceae > Chitinispirillum > Chitinispirillum alkaliphilum. Next base: position 69,295 of record LDWW01000011.1, read on the forward strand.
GCTATCGGTCTCTATCCGTATATAACCGGTATCGCTAAGATTTGTGACCCCTTTTTTGGGAAGATGATCATCTGGTGTTATGCCTGATCTGGCAGCGTATTGAGCCAAATCTCTGTATTGGGGAGCTATTCCAAATGCAGCATCATTAAAGAGCGCTATATTGCCATCACCGTGACACATAGCTTTAAGCCAATCTAATCCTTTTCCCGCCTTTTCCAGCCATTCGTTTGAAAGATTTTCTGTTATCAGTGGATGGCTGTAACAACGAGATAAGTTAATGATATCGAGAATATCTTCAATCATTATACAATGATACATGGGAGAGCGTTCAAAATTACCACCATCATTGAGGAGTTGCTCCGGAATCTCTTTTTCAAGGATTTTGATGCCCTTTTTTAGCCACTGATCAGCGGCTTTTCCTTCAAAGAATAGTCCTGCGAAAACAAGCGCCTTTGCATTAGCCAAAAGGTGGTTAGCAAGAAGGTGATACTCGAGATTATGGCTGAGATGTTGAACCTGCATAGCCAGGCTCTTCAAGGTGGAGTTAGCGAGCTGGTTAGTACATAGATGCCATTTTATCCAATTCACAGCCCTGAGTGAAACCGGATAAGGCTCCCAACCATTTCCTTCGGTAGGAGGATTATCTTCTATCCAACTGGTTATAAGTTTTTTTCCAGTTTCCAACTCAAGTGAACTGTTTAAAAAGTCGAAATAATGAAGATTGTAGAGCCATAGTTTTTCTGCCTGTGGATCATTCCACCCTGAGGGAAAAAGGATCTCTCTTTCACAGTTAAGAAATTTGAAACGGTCATGACTTAAACAGGTGTCTGGCTTCAGAATAAAACTACAGGGTGACTTATTTATTCTACGGATCGATAAAGCAGGAACTGAGGTTTTATGACCAAATCTGGCCAAATTACGCAGTCTGTAAATTATTTGGACAGGTTTCAGAAAACGAATGGTTTGATAATAATGGCTAATATTCATGAAGTTCTGTAATTTTGATGATCTGACAAACTTTGTGTGATCTGTTTTGCTTACGTGTAAAATTTACATAAAAATACTTTTTTCTTATGCCCCCGGCAAATCAAACAAAAAAAGGTGAGAAATCCCGAATTCTGTTGTACGGTAGTTAGATTTTTCAAACCTAAAACCACAGAGATTTCTAATTATGCTATTAGCTATATGATGATCTACTGTGTATATTTAACTTAATTATACTTTCCTTTTATTTTTTGAACCTTTTCAGGGTTAGGCTATGGCAGCGTTTTTTTGTTTTATTCAGAAGAAAGGAATTTATTTATTCTTCTTTTTAACAATTTTTATGAGTGTTTCTTTTTCTTCCCCTGCGATTTCACCAATCAATCGTTATGAACTGAGCAGGGAATATATCGAAGCAATCCACTCTTCCATAGAGCATGATCCCCCTTTTCTATCTTTACCAAACACCTTCCTGGGAGATCGGTATTTACCTCTCAACTTTATATACCAGGACCAGACTCTCTCTTTCGATGTCAACTTCATAACAGCCTTTGAGAATCAACTGAAGTCCATGGGGTTTGGTGTCATCGATGCTTCCGGGCAGTTTGAGACTCCTTGGCTATTTGCCAGAGTGAGGTTTAATGGCTATGGAGCACAAGGCTATCCGCAGACCCGTTTCGCTGAACCCAAAGAGGATTTTCAGGAAATAGCCTATGAAAGATTTTTCTCCGGGAGAAGATCACCGATAAGAAGTGGGCCTGAAGTTGACTTTACACTTCCCGAAGCCCATATGACCTTTATCTACAGAAATCTTGAGCTTGGTTTTGGAAGGGAAAAACTTCGCTGGGGGCCTGGATATAAGGGTACGCTTCTCCACTCAGGTTATGCGCATGCTCCGTTTTATTTCTACCATTTCAAATTAAACATGGCTGACCGCATACACATGTCTGCCTATCTTTCTGGTTATGATGATGAAAATGCCTTTAGATACAGCGACTTTACGAAAGAAAAGGTCCCGCCAATGCTCCAGGATAAACCGCTGCCCGCAAGGTACGGAGCAGCCCACAGACTGGACATAAAATTCAACAAACATTTTCAGCTCGGTATATATGAGAAAGTTAATTTCTTTGGCACACAGGATCTTATCAGATATGCCAATCCGTTTCAAATCTACTATATAGGTTTACATACCGGGAATAACTATCCCAACAAGATGGGGGGAATAGATTTTAATCTCGTATTCCACCCCCTTCGAATATATGGAGAGCTTTTGAATGATGATATCACCAGTTTTGATACAGTTGGCAATCCAAGCAAGTACGGGCTTCAATTGGGTGCAAGCTGGTATTTCGACAATGATATTTTAAGGGAGATAGGTATTGAATATACCCACATAACTTATTATATGTATGGTCATTACACCATACTTAACCGTCACACTTACTGGAATCAAAGCATGGGCTGGCCATGGGGTAATGACCAGGATCTTTTTCATGCGCGTGCACTGTTTAGGTTAAGACCTGATCTTCATGCCAAAATTGAAGCAAATTACTGGTTGATAGGCGAGGGGAAGATCAGAGATGAGTGGTACGATGACGGAAGACCAAACTTCGATGACAAACCCTACTTCCCCGAAAACCCCGACCACATCCTCTCCTTTATCCTGTCCGGCTCCTACTCCCCCCGCGACTGGCTGACACTGAATATGTACTACCGTCCCTGGTGGATAAACGGTGATTTTAATCAGGGATTTCATGCTTTTATGCGTGTGGGGATACCCGGGAGGGTTGCGTACAGGCTGGAGTGATTAAAAAGGGTGATTAGTTCAGCCCTGGCCTATGTTTACCCGGAAATAGAGTCCCCCTACCCCGGTAGAGGACTTTCGTAAGCATTTTCTGCCACAATAGACATTAGTTATAAAAAAGTGCATTGCAGATACACTTACTACAGAATGTGGGGAAAATTATATGCTTGGAAAATTTCTTCAAGTCCCCCCTTTGTGGAAACAGGGGGCTTTCCAGGAGAGGACTGCTTAATAACCTTAACTTAACACCTCCCCGGTGGGGGAACCAACGGATAGGAAGGGACTTGTGGAGGGTAACAGAGAATATGCCGGGGCCCAAAAGGCTGAACTGTATCAGGGTTAACCCTTAGCAATGTTTGAAGTTGCTGCCATCCACTTTAAAAAAAACCACAGTTGAGTGCACTGGCACGTTTATCATAACAATCAGCACTCTTAATTACTTTTTATTATAATATTTAGTAATTACAATTATCATTTATTATAATATTTAGTAATTTAAATTATCAGATTGTATATTCAAGTTTGAGAATCAGATAAACCAGTCGTAAATTGCCTCTGTTTTAAAAAAAATCTTACAACACAAAAAGAGCGAAAACACCAATGATCGAGAGAACCATTAAGGCTCAAATCGAAAGCGATATGTTCAGAGGGAAGGCTATTTTGCTCTACGGAGCACGCCAGACCGGGAAATCGACTCTTATTGGTGAGCTTTTAAAGGACAGATCAGATGAGGTTTTGTTTCTCAACGGCGATGATCATGATATAAGGGTAATGCTCTCAGAGGTAACTTCCACAAAATGGAAAAACATAATCGGCAAAAAACGGATTGTGTTCATAGATGAAGCCCAGCGAATAGAAAACATAGGTTTAGCCATTAAGATCATTACGGACCAGCTGCCCGGAATTCAGGTAATTGCAACAGGCTCATCAACATTTGAACTGGCCAACAGGTTAAATGAACCCCTTACCGGAAGGAAGTATGTGTATTACCTCCCCCCTTTCTCCTTTGCAGAACTCTGCAGTGAGTATGGCCTGATTGAGGAGAAAAGGAGCCTTGAGAACCGTCTGGTTTTTGGAAGTTATCCGGAGGTGGTTGTTTCCGGGGGTGAAGAGGAGAGGGTTTTGAAGCTTCTTGCTGACAGTTTTCTTTTTAAAGACATACTGATGTTAGAGGATATAAAAAAGCCTTCCTTATTGATGAAAATCCTAAGAGCCCTGGCTTTGCAGCTTGGCAGTGAAGTGTCGTACGCGGAGATAGCGCAGCTTGTTGGATCCAACAAAAACACTGTGGAAAAGTACATCGATTTGCTGGAGAAGGTTTTTGTCGTTTACACCTTACCAGCCCTTAGCCGCAATGTAAGAAATGAACTCAAAAAAGGCAAGAAGGTGTATTTTTGTGACAACGGGATTCGCAATGCGGTGACAGGCAATTTTCAGCCGGTTAGTACACGAACCGATGTGGGGGCACTTTGGGAAAATTACATTATCGGCGAGAGGATTAAATATCTGTCCAACCAGGGATTAAACGCAGGAAAACATTTCTGGCGTACGACACAAAAGCAGGAGATAGATTATATAGAAGAAAGAAACGGGGTATTGCGTGCATTTGAGTTTAAGTGGAACAGAACAAAAAAAGCGACTTTTCCCCTGACTTTCAGAAAAGCATATCCGGAGCATGAGCTTTTTACGGTAACTCCTGAGAACTATGCTGAGTTTCTTGGGGTTAAGTGAGAAATGGGCAGCACAGAGATGCTCATTTTTGAAGGCTGAAGGAACAGAAAGCAAATCAGCAAAACAGTGCTTACGTAAGCAGCTTGGGTAAAACGCGGCAGATTGCCTGGAAGGTGGCGCTTTCTTAAGCGTCCAGTGCCCTCAAAGGGCGGAGCGTCTTCGCGCAGCCCTATAAACGAGGCACCGAGGAGGAACGACGAGCCTGTAAGGGAATCGGTGCCGTCCGCGGCAGCCGCCCAGACTTTTCTCACTCTTTTCGTTCTGTTTTTTTCAGCCGTAAAATTTCTACCAAAATTTATCGTATTATATACGCCTGAAGCTCACAATTTGCGTCCATTGTGTATTTTTTATGACAACACCCTATGATATGAGCTATTTTTAGATCTATTCTTCGGTTTCTTTTACTGTTTTAATGGAGGTTGTGCATTGTTCCAGACCCTGATGGGGCCAGATATCTACACCAGAATACTTTTCATCATTGCGGTATCCTTCTGTTTTATAGAAATTATGGCAACCCTGTTTACAATCATCTATCAGCGCTTTGTTTATCACAGAGTCATAAAACCCAAATATGACAGCAACTATGAACCCCGGTGTTCCATAATAGTCCCCTGCAAAGGATTACCCAAGGATCTTGGCAGCAATCTTCGGGGCTTTCTTGAACTGGACTACAAGGACTACGAGGTGATCTTTGTTGTGGAGAGCGAAACAGATCCGGCAGTTTCGGAGATAAAAGAGGTATGCAGTGATAGAAGAGTATCACTGGTGGTAGCGGGTTTTTCAAAAGAGTGCGCCCAGAAAAACCACAACATGCTCGCAGCCATACGAAAAGCGACAGATACAGAGGTCTTTGTTTTCGCCGATTCAGATATCAAACCATCCCCCGAATGGCTAAAAGAGCTGACAATGCCGCTTTCTGACAGCAAAGTTACAGTTACCAGTGGTTTCAGATGGCTTCATGCCCTTAAGGCCACCCCCGGTGAGCTCACCCATTTCTATGTAAACACATTTATCTATATCACTTTCACCACTGCCTGCTTTTTTGGCGGAGTGGGGCTGTGGGGCGGTTCGATGGCCATAAGAAAGGAAGATTTTGACGGGCTTGGGGTTGCAAAAAAATGGTCCAGAGCAGCTGTAGATGACATGAGCCTTTCAGATCTTGTTTTCAAAAGTTCTAAAAAGGCGGTGATTGTACCAACCTGTCTGACCAAAAGTGATGACCTCATTCAATCGGTAGGCTCAACGATCTCCTGGTTTGAAAGACAGATCATGTATCTTAAGGCATATCAGAAACCCTTATGGCTTATTGCATTGCCCCTGTCACTCATTGGCTCAGCCTTGCTGTTTCTTTTGCCCTTTTCACTGCTGGGCTCATTTTTCTCCAACCACAAATCATTTACCGCCCTTGGCGGAGGCGCGGCAGTGATCTTTTACGCTGGACAGGCCCTTACAGCACTGCTTTATCCTCTTATGGGAAAAACTCCTCCCAAACTTAAGTTTCTGTTATTTCAGCCATTTCTAAGATTTACACATGCTCTGAGCTATTTCAGAACAATTATTACCAATACCATAATATGGGCTGGGATAGAGTACAAAGTTAGCAGTAACGGGGATGTGGAAAGTCTTCAGAGACTTGTGGGAGAGCTTAAATAAATTCACAACATAACCTAAACTCTATATTTAGTACTCTGTACAGTAACCAGACTTTATTTATGCCGATTCTCAAACTAATACAGAACATCTACAATTCACACGGGGGCAGTTAATGTTGCGTTGCGCAGTATTTGCATCAGGAGGCGGGAGTAATTTCAAAGCACTCCTTGAACGCAGTCTTACAGGGGATCTCCATGCCCAATTTGTATTGATGATAGGTAATAACAGCACTGCAGCAGTTTTCGAACATGCCAGGAAACATCACATACCCACCCTTCACTGTGCCCCATCACACTTTGATAGCGAACAACAGTACAGCTCATTTCTCATTGCCCAGCTGGAGAAATGCAATGCCCAGATGATAGTTCTGGCAGGATATATGAAGAAACTCCCAACGGAGATCGTTGAAAAATATCAGGGCAGAATCATCAACATCCACCCCTCTCTTCTCCCTGCATTTGGGGGAAAAGGGATGTATGGGTCAAACGTCCATAAAGCAGTTATTGAATGCGGAGTCAGGGTTACCGGCGTAACGGTACATTTCGTAGATGAAGAGTATGATCAGGGACCAATCATTAGTCAGGAACCGGTGAAGGTGCTCGATACAGATACCCCCCAAACACTGGCTGCACGGGTTCTTGCTATGGAGCATGCAACCTACTGGAGGGCACTGGATGCAATCTCCAGAGGTAAAATCTGCCTTGAGGGAAGAAGGGTTAAGGGAAATGTCTGAAAAAGGTATCCACGATACCGGCAAGCTTTACTCTTTCGATCAGGAATTTCTCAGTCAAAAAGGCATCCTTTCACTGGCCGGTGTGGATGAAGCAGGCAGGGGACCACTTGCAGGTCCCGTAGTGGCAGCAGCGGTAATACTCGATCAGAAAAATTTTATCCCCGGACTCAATGACTCAAAACAACTGAAAGAAAAAACCCGCGAACAGCTCTATGCACTTATAACAGAGCAGGCGCTTTTTTGGTCAACAGGCCTGTCCAGTGCGCAGGAAGTTGACAGGTTAAATGTCCTCCGGGCAACTTTTCTCGCCATGCAAAGGGCACTCGAAAAGATCGGGGATACCTGCCCGCTCTACCTTATCGATGGTAACCAGAGTATTCCCGAAATCCCGCGCGATAAACAGCAAACTGTGGTAAAGGGTGATTCCCTGAGCGCATCTGTCGCTGCGGCGTCGATAGTGGCCAAGGTCACAAGGGACCGTATGATGAGATCCTTTCATGAGCAGTACGGAAACTACGACTTTGACAAAAACAAGGGATACGGAACCGCAGAGCATATAAAAAGCATCAAGAAATTCGGGTTAAGCCCTGTGCATCGGCGCTCTTTTTGTGAGCATTTTCTGGTTCAAATCCAGCTTGAATTTGATTGAATTTCAACATTTACAAAAACAAAGTACTATTTTCAAAAGGTTTCGAAAGGAGAATGCATGGCCGAGGTTAAAGCTTTCAGGGGATTAAGATTCAACTTGCAGACACCACAGGATCTGGGAATGTATACAGCTCCCCCCTATGACATGATAAATGACAGCATGGTAAATGAGCTCTACGACTTGCACCCTCACAATGCCGTTCGTATTATTCAGAACAAAAAAGAGGATAGCGACAAGGAAAACCGGGACCGCCACATCAGAGCTGCCAGTATCCTAAAGAGCTGGATGGATGAAGGGGTGATCAAAAAAGATGAAAAAGATTCCGTTTACATATACGCGCAGAAGTTCAGCGCCGACATAAACGGGGTGAAAGGGTCTTTTGAACGAATCGGTGTTATTACTCTGGTCAAGCTGGTCGATTTTGAAGAGAAAGTTGTTTTCCCTCATGAATATACCCTCTCCGGCCCAAAGCAGGACAGATATGAGCTCCTCGATGCCTCACGGACAAATACAGGCCAGATCTTTGGATTGATCCCTGATGAAGGAGACCTTTTCACAACAATCAAAAAGATGAAAGAAGGCAGAGCGCCTCTCGGTGAATTTACTGATGAAAACGAGGTTGTCCATTCGCTCTACAGCTGTGAAGATGAACAGCTAATAGGTGAACTGAAAAAAAATGTTGACAGCCGCTCTGTTCTCATTGCAGACGGACATCACCGGTATGAAACCGCACTGCGCTACTATAAAGAAAAGGGCAGTGATGCCTATTCTCATCTCATGATGACACTTGTTTCCATGGCTGATCCCGGACTTGTGATCAGGCCCTTTCACCGCATGGTCAACAGGGCACATGCAGGAGAGCAGGTTGTTATGGGCCAGGCGCTCAAAAAATATTTCGACATGAAAGTGATCGGAAAAGCAGATACCCAGGAGGTAACCCGTGCGCTCGCTCAGGAAGTAAAAGACAAAGAGATTGTATACTGGGACTGTGATTCTTCTGAGCTCTATCTTCTTAAACTCAACGAAGAGGGTGAAGAGTTTCTGAAGAGTGTTATGCCAGAGCACAGTGATTTGTGGAAACATCTGGAGGTTTCAGTTATAAACACAATCGTTATTAACAAGATTCTCAGCCTACCGCTTGACGGACACGTTCTACACGATGTTGTAGAGTATGTAAATGATGTTTCAGATGCAGCCCAAGCACTTGGTTCTGCAGATAAGTATTACGGAGGTTTTTTCATCAAACCTCTCTCGATTCAGGCCATAAATGATATTGTAAAGGGCGGGGAAAGGATGCCTCAGAAGTCCACCAATTTTTTCCCCAAACTCTTTTCCGGTCTTGTGTTCAACAAAATGGAGTAGATTTGAGTAAATCAAGAGCACTTCAGCTCCTGGGAGGCATTGTCCTCGCAGGAGCCGGACTTTCAATTTTTTTCCGCGATCTTGAACCCGGGGCTCTGGTCGAACAGATCATGGAAATCAGATTCAGGGTGATTTTGTGGATAATTTTTCTCTCAATTGCAACACTCTGGCTTCGGGCGCTGAGATGGAAAATCCTTCTTCCCTCATCGAAACAGGGGCATAAGAAGGGACTGTTTCCTGTTGTCACCATCGCATTCATGGTAAACAACATTATGCCCGCACGCATAGGAGAAGCGGTGAGGGTGATGCTGCTGTGGAAGAGAAACGGCTATACGCTCACCACTTCAATAGGTTCACTCCTGCTTGAGAGGACGCTGGACTCACTGGTGTTTCTCTCCTTTTTCTTCATTCCCGTGTTTCTGTCAAGCCAGCTTTCTATTCTCTCCACCTATGCCTATATAACCGCCGGTTTTTTTACAATAGCGCTTCTGTTTTTTGTCATATACTCATTTTTCCCCACCCGTATATACAATATCTGTATGCGCATTATCGGATTTTTCCCCAAAAGGTTCAGATCCTTTATGGAGAAAACCTTGGAGGAGCTTATCGAAAATCTGGATTGGATTTTCTCTTTCAAAAAGGTGATAGCTGTTGGGGCGTTGTCGTTTTCGGTGGCATTTTGTTATGTGCTGGTACTCTATGCTCTTTCTGGCAAAATTGAGAATTTCACCATCATAGACAGCATGTTTGGCCAGGCTTTTGCTGCATTTGGATCAGCCATACCGCTTGCACCCGGTTATGTGGGAACACTTCATGCCTCACTGCAGTATGGGCTCACCTTAGCAGGTGTTCCTGCCGGAAGCACAGGTGCGATTGTCATTTTGTACCACGCTCTGCCTTTTCTGATTGTAACTTTTGCAGGTTTGTTTCTTCTGGCCGGCACGAATATTACATTTAAAGATATCTCTCATGCCCGTGAACAGATAAAGGAATCCCAAACTGAAACGGAAAAGTTATGACAGAGGAAAATTGTGATAAGACAAGCGCAACAGAACTGAAAAATGCAGTCGAGGAAATTAGAGCTGAACTGGCAAAAGTCGTTATAGGCCAAAAGCAGGTCATAGATGATCTGCTGGCCTGTTTTCTCTCCGGGGGGCATTGTATCATTACCGGTGTCCCCGGACTTGCCAAAACCATGTTGGTTCAGAGCCTCTCGAGATGTTTAGACCTGCAGTTCAACAGAGTGCAGTTTACCCCCGACCTGATGCCTTCAGATATCACCGGCTCAGAGATCCTCACCGAAGACAGGGCCGGTGGGCACCGGGAATTTAAGTTTATAAGAGGGCCTCTTTTCTCAAACATTCTCCTGGCAGATGAAATTAACCGCACCCCACCCAAAACACAATCAGCTCTGCTTCAGGCTATGCAGGAACAGCAGGTAACCTCTTCCGGTTACACCTATCAGCTGCCAAAACCGTTCTGGGTTCTTGCGACCCAAAACCCGATTGAACAGGAGGGCACCTATCCGCTGCCTGAAGCTCAGCAGGACAGGTTCATGTTTTCAATCGAAATAGACTACCCGGATATCGATTCAGAGCTTGCCATTGCACGGAAAATCTCTGGAATGCAGGAGATCAGAAAGATAATAGATCTGCAGAAAATACTTCTGTTCCGTGAGCTTGTGGGGAGAGTACCTGTAGCGGATTCTGTGGTCAGTTTAGCGGTAAGACTATGTCGCTCCACACGCCCCCAGCAGGCAGAATGCCCGGAAGAGATAAAAAAGTATCTTACCTGGGGAGCAGGGCCGAGGGCATCACAGTTTTTGGTTTTGGCTTCCAAAACCTACGCTTTGCTTGATGGTCGTCCCAGCCCCGGACCCGAGGATATAAAAAGGGCAGCCTATCCGGTTCTGCGCCACAGATTGGTACGATCTTTTCATGGTGATGTGGAAGGAGTGAGCAGCAACGATCTTATAGGTGAGCTTCTTAAACGTTTAGAGAAGAAACGAGCTGATAAAAATTTCTGAACCAAAGAGATAATCCGGGAAAAAATTTTTCCGGTTAAAGGGGAGGATCATGGAAGAAAAACTGGCTAATCACTACATCGTAGGGGTTCATATAACCGACAGAGTCAAACATGTACCCTATGTTCAGGATGTTTTCACCCGTTTTGGCTGCCATATCAAAACCAGGATCGGATTGCACGATGTGGCAGATCAGTTCTGTTCACCCAATGGTCTTGTACTGGTTGAACTTCTTGGAGATGAGAAAAATCTGGTCCGGTTTTCTGAGGCGCTTCAGGCCATAGAGGGTGTTGATGTACAGCACATGGTATTCAGGCACTAAAAAAGACTACATCAAGAGAAATTTTTCGGTATATTAAAAGGTGAAATTGTGTCACCCTTTTTTGATACACACTCTTTACCGCAAAATTTTTTGGCTTAGAGGTTTTTAATGAAATTAACCCGAAAATCACCGCATAAAACCAATTTTTCCAAAACCCCCAAAGAGAACAAAAACGGCAGGCCTATTCCTGCGCTGGTGTTTTCTAAAGATGATCTTTCGGATTACATATCTTTGAAAAACCTCTTTGACTACTCTCTCCATACCCTTAGCAGCTCACTTGGATATCAGTGTAACAGAAAAGAGGCGCTTGAGCATTTCAGACGCTGCATAGACGAGATCGGGAAGATGCAGCATTTTTCAGGGCACAAAGAAATTTCGGCCATGATAAAGGAGTACCTCGAAACCTCCAGGGAGTGTTATAAACAGATTGAGAGGTTTCTTCACCAGAGCCCCTGTAATGATCAGGACACCCACTGTCTGGAGATATCCCTCATGTCCAAATCGCTGAATCTCCAGTGGCTTTCGATTTGTGTTCAGGATGAAGTAAAGAAACTCATTTTCGACAGTGAGAATGTAGCCTAAAAGAGGCGTGATCTCTCCGGGGCAGTGTTTCTCAATCTGCAGATTCCAGCCCTGGTTGGGTGCAAATATTCACTGCAACTGACCAGACCTCTCCCTATCCAAAAACCAGGCGCATTTTCTCCCGGTGGAACGGCTATTGCTTTTTTCTAATAATTGGAAATGCACTGGTGCAGCCAGGTTTAATTACAGAGAAGCCTTTGAATTTTTGTGGGGCTTTTCAAGAGAGTGGAGGTGCATATGTTTGGAAAACGACTGAAGATATTCACTCTCTTGGGTTTTGAGGTCTATATCGACTTAAGCTGGATAATTATAGCAGTGCTTATAGTGTGGTCTCTTGCCCAGGGGGTTTTCCCGCTTTTACATGAAGGACTCTCTCCTACAGTTTATTGGTGGATGGGTGTATGGGGTGCGATAGGGCTTTTTGCCTCGGTGATTCTCCATGAGTTCAGCCACTCCCTTGTAGCACGGCGCTTTGGGTTACCCATGAAAAGTATCACTCTGTTTGTTTTCGGTGGTGTGGCAGAGATGGAGGAGGAGCCATCCACCGCAAAAGCTGAGTTTTTCATGGCTATTGCCGGACCACTTGCTTCGGTTGCGGTAGGGCTGGCGTTCTGGGGATTTTTCGAAACAGGGACGGCTCTTGCCATCCCCGCTCCTGTGTTAATCATTTTCCTTTACCTGCGTACAATAAACTTTATACTTGCAATCTTTAACATGCTACCCGCTTTTCCCCTTGATGGCGGGAGGGTGTTCAGATCGATTCTCTGGGGCTGGAAAGGGAATATCGGCTGGGCTACAAGGATAGCTTCCGCAGTGGGATCTGGATTTGGAACATTTCTGATCATTCTTGGTGTCTTCTCGCTTCTGGGAGGAGGTGTTGTGGGAGGGCTCTGGTGGGCACTTATCGGGCTGTTCATTAAAAGCGCCTCAAGAATGTCCTATGAAGGTGTTCTTATTCGGGGTGCTCTTGAAGGACAATCTGTGCAGAAATTCACTCAGCTTCACCCCATCACCGTATCTCCAGATACCACTCTCGACACCCTGGTGGAGGATTTTATCTATAGATACCATTTCAATCTCTACCCAGTGGTACAAAACGGGCAGATAATGTGTATCGATATAGATGATGTGAAAAGCATCCCTGAGCAGCAAAGAAAGTTCCACCGGGTTAAAGAATACATGAAGCCCTGCTCAAAGGAAAACTCTGTTGAGCAGAACGAGAGTGCACTCAAGGCTTTTAACTCAATGAACAAAAGCGGTAAGAGCAGGCTAATGGTACTAAACGATGAGGGACAACTCGAAGGCACCATCTCTCAGCGCGATATCATGAAATACCTCTCCCTTAAACTCAACAACGGAAACAAGGGACTCGGAGATGTCCAGGGTCAGGGATAGTTTTTGCATCCGGGGGGCTGCGCCAAAGTCACAGCCCTCTGTTTTTCCCTGTTTTTCATATGACTAAGTTCACGGTTTCACAGTTGTTTATATTTACACTAAACCCTGTTCTTAAGCCCTTTATAAGAGATAGATATGAAAAACAAACTTGCTCTGCCAGTTATTATTCTCTCCATTGCAACTCTCATTCTCACATTCTACACCCTCAGCTCTCATTTCAGAACCAACACATTGCTCAGGGAAACAAACAGACTGAGGAATGCTGTCGATACCCTTGGTGTTTATTGCCCCCCGGAACTAAAACAGGATCTCTTACCCCTACCCTATCCGGGGTTAAGCCACGTAGAGCAAAAAAAATTCCAGGAACTTGGAGTTACAAAAGAGATACTCTTTTCAGATTTACGCAACAAACCAGAGCTTATCCCTTATGAAGGGGTTCTGGGAGGGAGAATGCATTTCCCGTCAACAGATATGATGTGGTTGCCTGTGGATCCATGGGTACTTGCGTATTTTGAAGATGGGCATATTATGGGATATCTTCTGGCGGAATATACTTTTGATACAGATGGTGGCGGGATTTCCTGGGAAGTGTTACATTCTCAGTTGAAATAAGGATGATTCAGATGCCAACCAAAATAACCGCACTCTGTCCCGCTTAGACCAAATATGGTAGTATTAGTAAACAAAGCGTCTCACCAGTAATCGTCTGATTTCATCTTTTGAAAAGGCTGAAAAATGAGATCGTTAGAAGAGAGTGTGGTAATTGCCATGGATGGTTCAGATAAAGAATTATTCACCTATCTGCCATATATTTTGCAGGACATTTGGGAGATTGGCACTGATCCGGATACTGTTATAAACCTTATTGGCAGACATTTCGATCACTATCAAAGCCTGCGTGTTCTTGACTTGGGTTGCGGGAAGGGCGCAGTTTCAATCAACACAGCCAAAAAATACAGGTGTAAATGTCATGGTATTGATGGCATAGCAGATTTTATCCGATTTGCAAAACAAAGAGCCGAGGAGTGGGGTGTTGATGATTGTTGCACGTTTGAAGTGGGGGATATCAGAGAAGCCGTTTGTCATTTGCCTCGTTACGATATTATTGTCTTAGGCGCTATAGGGCCGGTCTTTGGAAATTATTACACAACACTCACCACTTTGTCGAAAAACTTAAATCCCAATGGAGCATTCATAATCGATGATGCTTATATCGAGGACTCCTCTGAGTTCAGCCATCCATTAATTCTCAGCCTAAGTCAATTGAAAGAGCAGGTGGATAATGCAAACATGCGTTTGGCTGAGAACTCTCCTGTATCCAAAGCAGAAGTTGTCAGCAGTGATAATAGAATTTTGAAAAATTTGAAAAGACGGTGCGGTGAGCTGGCTCAAAAGTACCCTGACAAGAAATCTCTTTTTATGAATTATATAAAAAAGCAGGATTTTGAAAGTCAAGTAAATGCCACCAAAGTAGTTTGTACAACTATGGTGATCAAACCGAAATGAGCTTTTCGTTTACATACAAGCTTTCGTCTTTGCTGATACTACCACACCTAAAGTAATCTTTATCCCGTTTCTCATTGTCATTATAGATCTCCCAATAGTTAGTAAGGCTTTAAGAAAGTCGGCGTAGCTCATTTTTTCGGGATAGTTTAATCCGGTAAAAAATCTAAGCATTTAAATAATTTTGGGCTATATTAATTACTACACCCATCTAAACGTTCGCGCGCAATATTCTTTAACAACTTTTAACAGGAAGGTGATATGAAGAAATATCTACTGTTTGGTATGGCTTTTATCATTATGTTAAGCTGCTCCGGAGACATTACCGGTGTTGATGACGCTCACAGGGTATCATCCGTAACTTCTTTGGATGCAGGCGATTGTGCGAGCCCTGCGTGGAACGGTACATCAGTGTACACTGGTGGAAACAAAGTTGTTCATAACGGTTATGCATGGAGAGCAAGATGGTGGACCCAGGGTGATGAGCCGAGTACTGCAAACCAGTGGGGTGTTTGGGAAAGACTGGGTCAATGTTCCGGTGATCCAGAGAACGGTGGAGATGACGGAGGCACAACTCCAACAAACTACACTATCACTGCAACAGCATCTGCAAACGGCACCATTTCTCCAAGCGGATCGGTAACCGTTGCTCAGGGTGATTCCAGAACGTTTACTGTCGCAGCCAACAGCGGGTATGAAATCAGTGATGTTACGGTGAATGGGTCAAGCGTTGGTGCGGTGGAATCCTATACATTTACCAATGTAAACGGCAATGGAAGCATCTCAGCCACCTTCAGCCCAATCCCTTCTGACGACGATGGGGATACAGGTGATACAGGTGATTGCGCAAGTCCTTCATGGAACCGCTCAAGCGCCTATACTGGTGGTCAGGAAGTTGCACATAACGGATATATCTGGAGAGCAAGGTGGTGGACCCAGGGTGATGAGCCAGGTACCACAGGCCAGTGGGGCGTTTGGGAGAGGCTCGGGCAATGTTCCGGCGATCCGGGGAACGGTGGTGATGACGGAGGCACAACCCCAACAACCTACACAATTACTGCAACAGCATCATCAAACGGAACCATTTCTCCAAGCGGTTCAGTCTCAGTAAATGCAGGTGCAAACCAGACCTTCACATTCAATCCTGCAAACGGATATGAGGTGAGTTCCGTTATTGTGAATGGGAACGATATAGGAGCTGTGAGCACTTATACATTCAATAATGTTGGGTCAAATGGAACAATAAGTGTTAATTTCCGGGCGGTACCAAGCACCGGAACCGGCTTGGCTTCTATCTTAAGTGAATCTATGTTCAACGAGATGTTCCCCAACCGGAATCCATTCTACACATATGCAGATCTGATAAGTGCAGCAGCCTCTTACCCGGAATTCGCCAACACCGGTGATCTCACAACCAGAAAACGTGAAGTTGCGGCTTTTCTTGCAAATATTGCACATGAAACCGGCAATCTGGTTTATGTTGAAGAGATTTACAGGGGTGAGTATTGCCAGTCATCCCATATAGCTCCCTGTGCACCAGGGAAGCGTTATTATGGAAGAGGTCCGATACAGCTAAGTTGGAATTACAATTATCATGCTGCAGGAGTCGCTCTTGGTCTTCCATTGCTTGAGGATCCTGATCTTGTTGCGAGAGATCCTAAAGTTGCATGGCAGACATCTCTATGGTTCTGGGTTACTCAGCCCGGAGCTGGTGCCAGACCGTGTCATGTATCAATGGTCACGGGCTTAGGTTTTGGAGAAACCGTTCGTTCAATAAACGGTAGTCTGGAATGTAATGGAGCCAATCCTTCACTTGTACAGAGAAGAGTTGATTATTATGTAAGGTTCTGCAGTATGCTTGGTGTAGATCCTGGTCCTAATACACACTGTTAGCCTGTCTGACCCAATTTTTACAAGTCATAAGAGAGCATCAGACCCGTTCTGTTGCTCTCTTTTTGTTATCCCACGACTGTTCTTTCTGCCTGTTTTATAATTTGTCTGATCTAATGCTAAACAGAACAGTTCTCTTTTTGCTTACCTTAATTGTTGGTCTGATATTAGAGCCTGAAATTAATCAGACTGCCACTGACGAATATTGCATGACCAGAGCTAACGGATTGTAATATATTGAAGATGTTTAGCATCTGAAAAGTCCGGGTGTTTAGAAACAGCGCTACAATGTCGTAATTGAGTGTAATAATGTATAATTGAGCATTAAGCAACTCAGTTCTGGGCTGCAGTAGTAAATTTGTTTACCTTATTCTGGAGAACGGTGATGTCATCTGGTGATAACAGGCTATGGTATAGAAGTGCACGTTCATTTGGTTTTTTTATGAAAGGTCAAATCGCTCACTTATTTGCAATTCTGATTTTGATTCCTGTTGTATGGGCCTTTGCTGCTCCAGTGATGGATGGTGGTACAATATTTGGAGTCAGGGATACGACATGGTTTTGGCTTGCTGTAGGAATCCCTGTTTTTCACCAGACGCTGGTTTGGATTGTTTTTCGTGCCCAGTTAGGGTGGGCTGCATTTTCTAAATTGTTTGGCCATTTTGACCTGTTTGTATGGGGAGTACTTTTTCTGCCTCTTCTGGTTTTAAGACCTATTTTGATTGTAGGCCTGGCTTTGGTAACAGAGAGAACTCTTATGCTTTCGAAAATCATATCAATATCACTTGCTTTGATTCTGATAGTACCGTCACTTTACACCCTTTGGTCTGTGATCCGATATTTTGGTCTAATCAGAGCAATGGGTGGTGATCATTTCAGGATTTCTTTTCGCAAAATGCCTTTGGTGCGCCAAGGAGCTTTTAAATACAGCGCCAATGCAATGTATACCTTTGCATTTTTCCTGCTGTGGTCTGTTGCTCTGATTATAGGTTCTCAGGCAGCATTGAGTGTAGCTTTGTTTGAACATGCTTACATTTGGGTACACTATTATTGTACAGAAAAGCCGGATATGGAAATCATTTACGGGTCTTAGAACAGATCCTTTTAGACTTAAAACAGGTCATATGAATAAACAGGAGTTTTTATGGAATATTCTGATTCGGTAACAGAGCTGATAAAAAGAAGAATATCGGTACGCTCGTACAGTAACAAGCCAATTGAATTGGCCCGGAAAAAGAAACTGGAAGATTTTCTTGGAACCATTAAAAGAGGCCCGTTAGGATCTGAGATTCGGTTAAGGCTTATTTCGTCGACAACTGAAAACCGCAATGCTTTAAAGGGGTTAGGAACATACGGAGTCATCAAAAAATCCCGCAGCCTTGCGGGCGCAGTAAAAAAATCACAGAGAGATCTGGAAGATTTGGGCTATGTAATGGAGCAAGCGGTACTTCTGGCAACAGAGATGAACCTGGGCACATGCTGGCTTGGCGGACTTTTCACACGGAGCAGCTTTGCCTCAGCTCTATCACTTGAAAGTGATGAACAGATGCCGGCAGTTATTTCAGTTGGTTACATAAAGGATTATCAAAAGGCAAAAAAGGCAATGATAAGGCGTCTGGCCGGATCCTCTGAACGCAAACCATGGGAGGAGTTGTTTTATGAAGAGGAATTTGGCAATCCTTTACATATAAAAAATGCAGGGAAATATATTGAACCTCTTCGCTCAGTGCGTCTGGCTCCCTCTGCTGCAAACAAACAACCATGGCGTATTATCAGAACTGGTAACGCCTGGCATTTTTATCTGGTCAGGAAAAAGGGGTATCGGGGGTTCACCGCTCGTCTTATAAAAATGGCGGACATTCAAAGACTCGATATTGGTATCGCGATGTGTCATTGGGAGATGACTGCACGGGAAATCGGATTAGAGGGGAGCTGGGTATTTGAACAAAAAGCATCAGCCCCCCCAGATGAATTGACAGAGTATGTGGTGAGCTGGCGGATTAGTTAGAGACTCAGAAAGTCTCTTGGTTTCTTCATAACAGACAGCGACTCCGATATTCGGGCGCTGTCTGGGTTAATGTTGTTAGCCGGTTTTTTTTCTGCCCAGAAGATTCACGGCAGTATCAAGCAGGTGATACGCTTTTTCAAGTTCTTCAAAGGATTTATTTACCCATGAGCAGCCCCAGAAAAAGTTACAGCTGGTTTCTGCCGTCAAGATAGCATCATACGCATCGTAAATTAACTGACGGATCTCCTCAGGGTTAGTGGACTCTTCTGACTTCTCATCAAATCTCTTTTTTACAGTTTGATAATAGGAGCTTGCGTTACGTATTTCGGCAAGACCATTTCGCTGCAGAAGAGACCCTGTCCACTGTTTAAAATCCCCTCCCCAGTGTTCACCTGTGTTCCAGGCCCCGGGATAAACATCTACTTCTTCCGCAGGAGGATGTTTGTCAAGGTACTCGCTGATATGCACAGGTGTAAACCCGAGAGTTCCGGCTCTGTAACGATTTAGAAGCTCCTGGAAAAAGACCCCCCAAAAGTTTGCCTGCATGTTTGTGTTACGAAACCATCCTCCGTTTTCTCCATCGGTCCAGGTAGTGACAAGAGCGGGGAAATCACACCATTTTGTGCGTTCATATATTTCGTGCTGAAACCACCCCGGATCAAGACCAGACTCCTGTGCATCGGAAAGTTCGCGATCCCTTGGTATAACTATTATTTCAGCACCTTCATATCTGCATATAAAGGGTCTGTAACGCTGCTCCTCCCAGCGCATCTCCCGCTTTGGTTTGATATACCAGCTATCCACAAGTACATACCTGTATCCATGCCGTTTAAGCATCGGGATCATCTCCATTGAGAATCCCATTTCCGGTGGCCAGAAACCCGCAAAGTGGTCTCTTCCGAGCATATGTTTCCCGATACCAAGCCACCATTCGGTTTGGGCATCCCAATCTGCCTGAGGTATCAGGGGGTAAACCGGATGGTACAACCCGCTTCCCACAAACTCAATTGGTGATCTTTTAAATCTCTCCATAAAATCGGCAATATCTACCACATCCCGGAAAGTATGACGAATCGTGGGATCTTCAAGCTGCTTAAGCAGTGTTCCGGATACACTCAGATGCAAGCGTGAGACATCCTCGTAACCTTCAAGCATGCGGGTGATACGGTCATAGCACCATAGAATCTGTTCTGCTTCCCACGGCTGTTCAGAATAGTGAAGAGCCAGCAAATTTTCGAGTGGCTGATGAAGATGTAGTCCTAATGCATGATATATCTGGGTCATAATAATTCCTTTGTACGAGAAGTGTTACGAAACTGTTATTATGAGATATACTGAAAGGAACAAAACATTTGGTGCATAGAATTAACATAAGTTTTGGCAAGCATGGTAAAAAATAAAAAATAGCACTCCTTTGATCTGTTTTAAGAATTAGGTGTGGGATCTTTGAAATTATAATAGTCCAGGAGAAATCCGGTAGTTTTCAACACGATACAAAACAGAGGCCGTTTAAAAGGTGTGTATAGTATTGAGTGTCGTCCTTTCAGGCCAGTATACTTCCTTATCATTACCGGAGGCATTTCCCTGGTTATTAAGTTCATACACCTTGGGTGCACAGAGCAAAAATAAGAAAAATGAAAATTTTGGACTTTTAAGAAAAGTGGAATGGATTTAAAAATGAATTTTCCCGCGCCTCATACCCACCGGGCCAGGTCAAAAAAACAGATGCACACGCGATTTTAAAATCCCCTTCGAAAAGACCTGCAAATTGAGCTACGGTCTGATGCAAACAGGACAGTTCTCATCAGGTCATTGGGAGCAACAGTACTAACCAATGAAATTTTTCATAGACAATATACATTGTTATAGCCGCCCAAAGAAGCGACCATCTTACAGCCGGGCGCCATCGCTCCTGGAAAAAACAGAAGACAATTCCACAGGAGTTACATCGATACGATCAACCGCAATCTCGTATTTTGAAATGATTCATCACTGAGGCGAACAGTATATTTAGCTTTTTCAAAGTTAATCCTGAACAGGATATTTTCATCAAACACAAAAAAGAAAAATCATGAATTCTCATACAGAACATCTTATAAAACAGCAGACCGGGGCAGAAAGAATTTTGCGCTCCCAGGTTATACAAAATCTGTGGAGTGGCTATGGTCAGATCATGCGGGTGGAACTGCAGGGAGGTAACCATAGGCAGGTCATTGTAAAACATGTCCGTTATCCATCCGGCAAGAGCAGATCTTCAGGTGTTTCTCACGATCGCAAAGTGCGCTCATATCAGGTTGAGGTCGCCTGGTACAAGAGCTGGGCTGAAAAATGCAACCAATTTTGCCGCATACCCGGATGCTTAGGTGTGCATAATGAAGGGCCAGAAGTGGTTATTGTTTTGGAAGATTTGAATCTGGCAGGTTACCCCCGGCGTCATAAAGGAGCATCTCAGCAAATAGCAAATTTGGGTCTTCGCTGGCTGGCATACTTTCATGCCAGTTTTTTGGGAGAAAAACCCCGTGGTCTTTGGAAAACAGGTACATACTGGCATCTGGCCACCCGAAAAGAGGAGTTGGAACGCATGAGTGATTTACCACTTAAAAATGCAGCATCAGAAATTGATGCACTATTAAGAGGGTGCAGGTATCAAACTTTTGTACATGGTGATGCCAAGCTGGCTAACTTCTGTTTTTGTTCAGATAACAGAGCTGTTGCGGCACTGGATTTCCAATATGTCGGTGGTGGCTGTGGGATAAGAGATGTAGCTTATTTTTTAGATAGCTGTTTTACTGAAGACACCTGTGAACGTCTTGCTCCAGCTTTGCTTGACTTTTATTTCTCCTCATTGAAAAAAGCTCTCATAGAGCAGAAAAAACATGTAGATTTTCCAGCTTTGGAAAAGGAGTGGCGGAATATGTACCCCGTTGCCTGGACCGACTTTTACCGTTTTCTGAAAGGCTGGACAAGTTCTTACTGGAATCCTTCAAGCTACAGTGAAAGAATGGCAAAGGGAGTAATAGAAAGACTCAATCCTACAAAACAGACTAAGAAGAAGAAATAGAGAGCACAGGATCATCTAATCGAAAAGGGTTGCTGTTCAAATGGTTACGACCATGCCTTAACCGCTGTTACGCAACCACATCATACCTTTTCGAGCGTATTTGGAGTTTCCAAAATTTCGGCATTAACGCAAATTTTCGGTGATTGCGGCGAACTACCAGACACATGCTTACCCCAGATAATCTCCTGAATCCTATTTGCAACGGTTATCGCGCTCATGGCATCTTTGACAGTCGCGATTTCCAGATGATCAAAAGAGTTATTCAAAACCGAGTCGATAAACAATGCGTCTTCACTCAGCAGCGCTTCCTGATTTGAGACCTGTATTGTATCTTCCCTGGATGATAGCATTGAGCCCCGGTAAGGTTGTCCAGTTTCCTGTCGATGAATACTAAGCTCCTTTTTTAACAAATTACAATCTATATACATCTCTTCACATGTTACATTTATTTGTCTAAACCGTTTCTCTGTTATGCGGCTTGCAGTAAGAAGTGAATATGATTTGTTTTGATGAGTTAGAACAGCCGTTGCATAGGCTATCTGTTCATTTTCAAATATTCCGTATGCAAATATATCACAAACGGGTCCATTCAAATACAGAGCCAGATCTATATCATGAATCATTAGGTCAACAACTATATCGACATCATTTATCCTGTTGCTCATCTTGTTTGTGCGCACAAATTCTACGTTCTTTACCCCTCCGTAGTTATCAAGAATCGTTTTCAGTTCAATAACCGCTGGGTTGAATCTTTCTATAAACCCTACCTGAATATTGAGATTACGGGATTTGGCGAATTCCATAACCTGCGCTGTTGTTTCTGCAGAATCTGTAAGAGGCTTTTCGATGAAAATGTTTTTAACCTTTTCCCCGATAGAGAGGATATACTGAAAATGGGTAGTCGTTGGCGATACTAAAAATACTGCATCAACGTTATTCAAATCTTTCATTAAATCAGTGGAAACAGAAACACCATATTTCTTACCGATTTGCAGGGCAAGACGTGTATCTATATCATAAATAAACTCTATCTGAGCAGACCTCAGAAGCGAAATCGCCCTTACATGGTTCTGCCCCATTTTTCCTAATCCAACGATTCCAACTTTCAGATTTTTGACAGTTTTCATGATGTCCACTCTTTTTTTGTGATTATAGGTTTTGAAAACAACCAATTTTCATGCAACTTGTGAAGGGGAGAGATCAGTAGTTTTTTTCTGAGTTGTCGCTACCTTTTGCTCCACTCCAAACTCAATCAGACATTCTGTTATATATTTCACTTCACAGTCTTTTAGTGCCGGATGTACAGGAATAGAAAGCACTTCCTTTTTTATTTGATCAGCTACACTGTAAAACTTTGGGAAATCCAGATGACTGTAGCATTTTTGTTCCGGAAGTGTCAGTGGATAGTAGATACAGGAACCTATACCTTTTGTGTTTAAAAACTGCATTAACTTTTCCCGTTTCCCGCCTCTTACCTTTAATGTGTAGTGATGATAAATATGAAATGCTTCCAAATGTGTGAAAGGCAAACCTATATCTAAAACTTGCTTGAGCTGCTCATTGTAAAGGTGTGCAATTTCTCTTCTTCTGGCATTAAACATATCAAGTTTCTTTAATTGACACAGTCCAATTGCTGCCTCTATATTGGTCATGCGATAGTTGTAGCCGATCAGTTCATGATGATAACGAATGCTCATCCCCTGATTAATCAGAATTTTCGCTTTCCTGTAGATATCCTCACAGCTGGTGGTTACCATTCCCCCTTCCGCGGTTGTCATGTTTTTCGTAGCATAAAAACTAAATGTAGCTACATCCCCAAAGGAGCCGGCCTTTTTGCCGTTCCACATCGCCCCATGTGCCTGGCTGGCATCTTCAATTAAGAGCACATCGTAACATGAAGCCAATTCACAGATTTTGCCCATATCACAACATTGCCCATACAGATGAACAATCAGTATAGCCTTTATATCCTCGTTTTGTTTTAGAACCCTTTCAAGATCCTCCGGAGACATATTAAACGTGTAAGGATCGATATCTGCAAACAGAGGTTGAGCCCCGACATAAAGAATTGCATTGGCAGAGGCTATAAATGAGAACGGGGTAGTCACTACTTTATCCCCCTCTTTTATACCAGCTGCTCGCAGTGCGGTTTCAAGCGCAGTCGTTCCTGAAGAGGTGGCTACTGCATAATCAGAGTTAACATACCTAGAAAACGCATTCTCGAAATCATTTACAACCTCTCCGGCAGCTAACATTCCGCTGTCCATGACCTCTTGTACTGCGACCTTTTCCTCTTCACCGATAAGTGGTTGTGCGAGTCTTATCATTTTTCATCCATAACCTTGTGGTTGAGTTTTTTTGGAAAAATTTTCATAATTTATCAATCAGTTCATTTCACTATACGCCTTGCAATTGTCAGATACATGTTTCTCCTCTGCTAAAAGGAATCAGCTTCATCACTTGAGGCAAAACCATATACCCCCCTCTTTGATGGAGACAGGTACCAGGAGCGTAACAATTCCGTTTCTGCTGTTAATGGAAATTCATTGCTGTTTTTCTCTTTTCTCAGTGCTCTGAATGCAATCTCTAACGCTCTGTACCTCTTTCCTTTTAAGCCCGCCCTGCGCAGTCCAATTGTGTTTAGACGAAAATGACGCACCGGGCACCCTCCTATAAGAGAATAGGGTAATACATCTCTTCTGATTGCGATTTGTCCCGCGGTCATGGAGAAACACCCTATGCGGCAAAACTGGTGTACTACTACGGCTCCGCCCAGAAAAGCTTTTTCACCCACCTCTACATACCCGCCCAATGCCACGTTATTGGTAAGAATAACCCCGTTTTGAATCACACAATCGTGGGCTATGTGGGCGTAAGCCATAAAGAAACAATCGGATCCGACCATCGTGGGATTCTCTGTACTGGTAGACCGGTGTATTGTCACTCCCTCACGAATCACATTCCTATCACCGATAATCAACCATGTAGGTTCATCCTCAATGAAGGATATATCCTGGGGAGTATCGCCCAAAACAGAGTGGGAATGAATTTTGTTGTTCTTCCCGATTCGTACATTGCGTTTGATTACAACGTGGGGGCCTATGACAGAACCGCTGCCAATATGCACATTGTCTTCAATTATGGAATATGGACCTACTCTGGCTCCTGTGTCTATATGGGCCAGTTCAGAAACCACTGCAGTGGGATGGATTACCGTACAATCGGGGTAAAATTCATGCATGCCGTTTTTTTTGTCAATATGGGTTGAGTGCATTGATGTGTCCTTGATTCAGGGTGATGTTTTGAAAAGCAAATCGCATGCCGTGTAAGAAAAACTGCTTACAACCCAGAAAACAACTTCCCCAACCCATACCCTTATCACAAATGTGTTATTTTGAGAAAAGAAAATCCCAATAAGCAAATGCGACGCCCAACCAAAAAAAAGAGCTTCAGGGCTTGAGTTTGAAGAACCGGTAATTATCAGGGAGGGATGTCTGAATTGGTGGTAATGTAGTTATATGTCCGGGAATTACTATAGGGAATCGCAGTGCAATAGGTGCCGGAAGCGTGGTCATCAGAGACATCCCTTCAGATGTTTCTGAAGCATGAAATCCCTGCAAAATTATAACAGCTAAACATGAAACCTTATTCAGCAATGCTTTGCAAAAAAGTACTCTCCAATTTTGCGGAGGAGAATATATATTCTGAATCTAAATCTTAACAGGAGAACAATATGAGACCCATACTGATGACGCTGGTGGTTGTCTGTTTGACACATTCATCTTTTGCTGAGCAAAAAGACCTCAACAGACATAATATCGGTTTAGCTGCAGGACACATCACAGGGAGTGGCTTTGCATACCGTCACTGGTTTGAAAACAGCTACGGAATTCAGCTGACCCTGGCCCCTTACCATAACAGATCCAAAGAAAGCACCAGCACATATGTTAATGCAGGTCTTACCGGGCTTCGTATTTTAAATGAACACGAGAGGGTTAATGTTGTTGCATACGTGGGTTCCAATTTTCGTTACAGAAAAAGTACCGATTTGTATTGGTACGACATGACGCGTCTTCCCGATGACACTTATCAGGATAACAGACTGACAGCGGGAGCGGGTATCGGAGGAGATATCGAATTTTCTTCCATATCGGTTAATCTCAAAGCCGGATATCGGTTCTCAACAGATCTCGAGGATGAGTTTGTAAGCTCACTCTCTGCAGATGTTGCACTTTTTTACTCTTTCTGATTTAACCACACGATTGTTTTTAAGACAAGGAGAGCGCTTCTATGAGCTTCTCTTTGTTTTGCATTATTGTCCTTTTTTTGATTTTAATCAAAAAAAGTTCCATATTTTTCCTTATTATAATATATAATATCAGATATATACCCAAAAACAGGAGGATTCATGTTTAGGTTCTATATACCAGGGATAATATTAATTGTTTTCTGCTCTGCATGCACCATATATGCGCAGGAGTGCCAGGAAAAAATCGATTCTCTAAAATTAGAATACAGACAGAATGCATCTGAAACGGGACATCATTTTGCAGAGAAACCCTATTCACCTCAGAGAGATATTGCCTTTGTATCCACCATGGGAAGAACACCAGATTTCTCTGAAATGAAAGGGTTCCAGAAAGCTGTTCTCTACAATGCCCAGGGGGCTTTAATTCAGGAAGTAGACATCACAAGAGAAAATTCGATACATTCTCTTGACGAGATGATTAAAAGAAACAGCAGACGCGGACCGGTCATCATAAGAATGGTCCGGTAACAGAAATCCGTTACAAAAAAAAGCTGGTCTGATGTTTATGCAGAGCAATAAGGGTACTCCTCACAGGGGTGCAGGATAGAGTCGGATGGTGGAAATTCAAAAGAAACTGTAATCAGAATGTATTCAAAAGCTTTACAGAGACACTCTATTCCCCGTGCTGCACTTCTGTTCTCCTCCATTTTTCTGTTCATCTTGATAGGAAATTCAGCTTGGTGTATATTATTGAAGCAAATTCTGCATCTATACATTCCTGAACAATGTAATATTTAAATCAAAAATCAGCCGGTTTTTCGAATAAATCTGCAAAAATAGGAGAGATGATGGGCATATTAGTTGGGGTAATAATGGGATCTAAGTCAGATTGGGATACCATGCAGCATACTGCCGGTATTCTTGAAGAACTCCAGATACCATTTGAAGTTGAAGTTGTTTCGGCCCACCGTACCCCGGATAAACTTTTTGAGTATGCCCGTACTGCCCAACCCAGAGGCCTGGAGGTGATCATTGCCGGAGCTGGCGGAGCTGCTCATCTTCCAGGAATGACAGCATCAAAGACTCCACTGCCGGTTTTAGGTGTTCCGGTTCAGTCTAAAGCTCTCAATGGAATGGATTCACTGCTTTCGATCGTACAGATGCCAGCAGGGATACCGGTGGGTACTATGGCGATAGGCCGTGCCGGGGCAGTCAATGCCGCACTTCTCGCTGCATCAATCGTTGGAAACAAGTACCCTGAGTTCAGAGAAAATCTCAATAAGTACCGGTCAATTCAAACTGAAACGGTACTTGCCTCACCCGACCCAAGAGCAGAATCATGAAAATAGGTATACTGGGTGGTGGACAACTTGCGCGAATGCTGGCGATCTCAGGATATCCCCTTGGACTCGAGTTTGTAGTTCTAGATCCCTCCCGTGATGCCTGTTCAGGTGTTTTGGCAACCCAGATTGTGGGGGCTTACGATGATCAGGAGAAACTGGAACAATTCGCTCAGCTGGTCGACATTGTGACCTACGAATTTGAAAATGTTCCTGCAGAAAGTGTTCGTTACCTTACCGACAGAGTGGCCGTTTATCCTTCACCGGATGCTCTAGCTGTTTCCAGGGACAGGCTGTCGGAAAAAAGCATGTTCAGGGAGCTTGGAATAGATACTCCCCTTTTTTCGGCAGTGAACAGCCTTGAGGATTTGCACAAAGCAGTATTGAAAACAGGCTTACCGGCAATACTCAAAACAAGAACCCTTGGTTATGATGGAAAGGGGCAGGTTGTACTCAGGGACCAAAACGACCTTTCCGGAGCACTTGAAAAACTCAACAACGTGCCCTGCATTCTCGAGGGGTTTGTCCCATTCACTAGAGAAGTATCGATTATCGCAGCAAGAAGCCTTACGGGTGAAACTGCTTTTTACCCGATTTCACAAAATGTTCACACAAACGGAATTCTGCATCTCTCTGAGAGCACCGTAAATGATCCTATGCAGAGTATTGCAGAAAAGTACAGCAGGCTGCTTCTTGATCAGATGAACTATGTTGGTGTGCTTGCATTGGAGTTGTTTGACTCAAACGGAACACTTCTCGCCAATGAGATTGCCCCAAGGGTACATAATTCGGGTCACTGGACAATAGATGGAGCTCATACAAGTCAGTTTGAGAATCATCTGCGCGCAATACTTGGATTACCTCTGGGTGACACTTCCGCGCGCTGCAACAGTGCAATGGTGAACTTTGTGGGTCAAGTACCCGAAATACCTGAGGTGCTCTCGATCAAGGGAGTCCATTTCCATGATTATGGCAAAAAACCAAGAGCAGGCCGCAAAGTTGGGCATGGGACAGTTTGCCTTGAAAACGAAAATGAGTATAAAGAGAGCCTCAATAAACTTTTGGCACTGGTTGAACCCACAAACTCATAGGCTCAGAGAGTTAGTTTTTCTGTCCGGTGTACTTATGGATATTTCCTATAAGTTCGTTCAAGTCAAAAGGTTTTAGAACATAGTGCGAAGCACCACTCTGTTTGGCTTTAATTCTATCCTCTTTCTGTGCGGCGGCGGTAAGGATAATTATACAAATATCCTCAGTTTCGGGATTTGCTCTTAGTTTTCTGCACACTTCATATCCATTGATTCCCGGAAGGATTACATCAAGGATAACTATATCAGGCTTGATCTTTGCGGTTTCAACGAGGGCGTCTTCACCATTGGATATTGCAAAAACGTCAAATCCCCTGCGTATAATGTTGATTTTCAAGAGGTCTGCCAGACACTCTTCATCTTCAACTATCAATATTTTTTTCTTAGTCATGAGGTTTGTACCCTTTTGGTATAGTGAAACAGAAACTGACATTTTCACCAGGATCTGATTCAACCCAGATTTTACCTCCATGAGCCTCAACAATCCTTTTGGCTATGGTTAAACCAAGACCGCTCCCTTTTGTCTTCTTTGAGTTTGGCCCTTTGCAGCGGTAAAATTTCTCAAATATCCTTTTCTTTTCCTCACAGGGAATAGTTGGACCAGTATTGCTGATTACAAATTTTATCATCTGATTACCCGTATCAGATTCTATCCCCACCCCGACATGCTGATCTGAGTACCTCAGAGCATTGTCCATAAGATTTACAATTACCTGTTTGAGCCTGTCATTATCTGCTTTAACCCAAACTTCCCCTTTCTCCGGTATAACTGTACTTACTTCTATATGCGATGGGATTTTGATGAAACTGAGTATGTCTCCGATTATTTCAGCCACATCACAATCCACAGGAAGTATCTCGGTGGTTCCTGTTTCTATTTTAGTCAGATCGAGAAGTTCATTCAGAAGAGATGCAAGCCGTTTACCTTCTGACTCAATAATGGTGAGAAACTTTTCCCTCTCCTCATCGCTGAACTCAATATCTTTTGAGAGCAGGGTTTGAGTGAGACCGATTATTCCTGTTAAAGGAGTTCTTAACTCATGGGAGGCGATCGACACAAATTCACTTTTTAATTTGTCGAGACTTTTTAACCTTTCATTGGCTTTGTCCAGTTGTGAGTTTTTATTTCTAAGCTCAAAGTTTGCCTTATCCACTTCCTCAGAACGCTTGCTTATAATCTCCTCAGACACTTTTCTTGAAGTGATATCACGCCAGGAGATAATTCCTCCCCTGCACTCCCCGTTAATGTCAACAATTGGACCACCGCTGACCGATATTATCAGCTCAGATTTCCCCGGTCTCCTTACCACCCACTCTTCATTGTTTATAATCTCTTTATTAGCAACCACCCTTTTTACAGGTAATTCATCTTCCCGGGGAACTGTGACTCCATCTATATGCATGAACCCCCATTCTGATATCGGGGTGTCTATGAGCTCTTTT
The DNA here is from genome assembly GCA_001045525.1 of Chitinispirillum alkaliphilum. NCBI lineage: Bacteria > Pseudomonadati > Fibrobacterota > Chitinispirillia > Chitinispirillales > Chitinispirillaceae > Chitinispirillum > Chitinispirillum alkaliphilum. The sequence goes on from LDWW01000011.1 coordinate 99,112, forward strand.
TCACTTCTCCCCAGAAGTTTGCAACAGTATCGACTGATCATTTTTATGGTTGGATTCAGCCCTTCTGCCACAATTATCCCTTCGGGCAGATAGTTCATGAGAGCCTCAAGAATATTTCGCCCCCCTTCAGCTTCAAGGGCTCTTTTTTCCGCTCTCTGCCGTTCGAAAGATAACTGAAACTCAGTTATTTTCCGTTCTGTGATATCTTCACCTGAACAGAGTACGCCATTTACTTTGTTGTGTTCATCATAAAGAGCTACAGTGTGCCAAATGATTGTTTTTCTTTTCTTTTTGGAAGTTAGAATCTGGGATTCAAAATTTTGAGTTGAAAAGTCACCTTCAAGCTGGCGGATGAAATGTGACAGGGCCAGGTTTTTTTGTTCCGGATCGGGAATAAGATCAAACCAGTTTCGGCCTTTAATTCTATTTTCGGGAGTTTCAAGCACACAACAGCCACTTTTATTTATAGATTCTATTGAGCCGTTTTTACCCACTACAAAAAGCATGGTTCCTGCGGCATTGAAATACATCTGCGCTATAGTGTGCTCTCTGAGGAGAGATTCTTTTTTCGTTTTATTGTCAAGAGCATTTATGAATATCAATCCCGCAATTCTTAAAAGTGAGGGCAATGCCTGGGGCCAGACTTTCTGAGAATCTCTGCTTTGTATGGAGAGAAACCCTCCTACCCGTCCATTTGAAATCATGGGTATATACATGGCCGATTTTATAAAACAATTTGGTTTATTATGCAGAAAAGGGTAAGATTTCTCCTTTTCAAAAAAAACCAGAGCCGTTTCATTCCCAAGTACCTTTTGTATGTACCATGGATAATTTTGCTCACTGCTAAAAGGTATGGTCCCGGTACACTCAAGACAGCTCCAGCAATAGGCAGGTTTGAACAGAGTTTTACTGCCGGATAAAAGATAGAGCTCTACCCGGTCTGCTTCCGAAAAAGTACCTACGAGTTTGAGATCATGTTCAATGGCACTGTCTGTTTTTTCTGAGTCGATGTTGATTAAATTAGCTGCCATTATGTTTATCAGTTTTTCAAATCTCAGTTTGAATAAAAGTAATTTTTCCTTATTACCCCGAAACGGGTTGTATTTTGCAGTGATTAGAATTGATGAGACAGCCCCATCGTTGGAGATTTCAGGAATCGCCGAAGCTAAAAAAAACTGATCAGTTTCATTGTTACTGAGAGAAAACTCAAACGAAATTTCACTTCTGTTTGTAATGGCTTTTTTCAGTGAGTCGATTATGTCAGAGTTCAACTCTGGGTGAAAAATATCCTCCAGAATAATCTGTTCACCCGTTTGCCGTGGGGAGTATGTGTAGAAAGCCGGGTTGAGGTAAAGTGGTGACAAATCAGTTGACAATCTGATTATCATATCGGGAATATTTTCGGGAAAACTTTTGTGATTTCTCTCAGAGAGGTCAGTATCGTCTATCGATACCGGTGATTGGTTTGTTTTCTGTGACTGATTGTCAGTATTGTGGGTTTGTCTCTGTGGTGGCATAACAGGCACTGTTTCCTCCAACTTCTTTTCCCCTTCTATATTCATTATTGTCTTACTCCGTTTGCTGAAATATTTATCAACAAAAAAAGATTCCCGCCTAAAAACAGCTGCAATTTTCCTGCCAATCAAGCGCAGGCCACGAAGCTCCGTTTAATGCTCCGCAGCAGTGCTTAATTTAAGACAACTTTTTCACTTTCGGGAAAACTGGCACACTTTGAACAGGCTTTGAAAAAAGCGCTGCTTTTAAACTCTCATCTATAATGAAATATCTATACTGCTGGTGCCCAAAAAATCCTGTTCATATAACAGAAGTCATGGTGTATTTACAATGATGTATACGCATCCAGAGTTATTAAGGTAAGTATTAAAAGGGGGATAAAACAAACCCTTTCAGGGTTGAATGATAACTATCCACCTGAAAGAAAGAATTCCGCCTGAACTAAAGCCCTCCTTTGGCCATATAGACAAATACGACAAACAAAATAACCGCGGCGAAAAAACCTGCGGCAAAACTGCCCGGATTCATTGTGTTTCTGTTTTTTAAAAGAGGAAAACTGACCTCCATGAGTGAGGACTTATCCGCATCAAAAAGGAACACCGCATCCACATCGTAGGAAACGGCATATTCAAGAAGCTGTCTTCTCGTATCCCTTGAAAGAGGGTTGGCAGCTTTGGTCCCTGTTTTAACTTCAACAACAAATTTTCTTCCCCGATGCAGTGCAATATAATCAGCACAGATCTCGTAAGTTTTTTTTTCGCCGTCGACTTCTATCCAAAGATCTCTTGCGGCCTGGGTTTCCAGTATTCTGTAGCCATGTTTCCGAAGATATACAAATGCATCTTTTTCGCCCTGAGCTCCTCTACTGAACCTCCGCCTGAGTGTCAAGCGCAGCGCCAGTCTGGAAAAATATCTATAAAGCACAATTCCTGCAATAAAAGCGACTGAAACAACAATAATCAAAAACAGCTTTTCACCCCAAATCATAGAGAAACCCACTTACAACATTAAGAGAGATTTTAAATTCTATGTTAAGCATTCTAACAGAAAACAGGCAATAACAAGGTGCTATTTGCCGCCGTATACACAACCCGGCCCACAGAGGGCACTTTTACCTCCACCCGATGGCGAAACTGAAATTTGTACACTGATTCGCTCTTTGAGTGCAGGGACATGTGATATGATCCCTATAAGCTTTCCTTCCCCATGGAGCCCGGAGAGTGTTTCCAGAGCGGTTTCCAGAGCTTCTTCATCCAGAGTACCAAACCCCTCATCAAGGAAAAGAGAGTCTACACGTACTTTCCTGCTTGCCATTTTCGACAATCCAAGTGCAAGTGTCAAACTGATAATAAAACTTTCGCCCCCGGAGAGGTTTTTAACAGATCGGATCTCTCCTGCCTGATATTTGTCCATTACATCCAGCTCAAGAGGTTCTTCAGAGTTCCGTATTAACAGATAACGGTCAGTCATTTTCTTCAGTTCGCAGTTTGCATATGCTACCATTTGCTCAAAAGTAAGACCCTGAGCGAAACTGCGGAACTTCTTTCCGTCAGCAGATCCGATCAGAAGATTAAGCTTGTCCCACTTGTTAAACTCAAGGGTCTGTTTTTCAATTGAACCCAAAAGTTCCTGAGCCTCCTGCCGGGCCTTTTTTCCCTGATCGAGTTGAAGCGAGAGTTTTGCAAGCTCCTGTTGAATTTCCTGAAGAGCGGACTCGAGTAACAGTTTTTCCTCTTCGAGAGATTCTCTGTTAGCATCGGTTAATTTTTTATTCTGCTCCCTTTCAAGGCGGTTCTTTTTATCCTCACGTTGGGCAGAAAGCAGGGTATGACGATCGCAGAGCGCTTTTGCCTTCTCTGAGAGCATTGCCCGCTCCTCTATAGAAATAAGAGCATCACAAAACTGCTCTTCATCTTTAAATCCTAATTGGTTAAGTTCTGCCAAAAACTCAACCCCAATAGTTGTACACTCCCTCTCCAACAACTCGATTTCGGCTGTAAGACGGGTGATCTCGTTTCCTGTTTTTTCTTTTTCTTCTTTAGCTGAATCCCGAAAATCCCTTGCTGCTTTTTCTCTATTTTCCGAATCTGAAACGGCCTGCTCAAGAGCTTGTTCCAAAATGTCAGGATTTTCTGCCCCAAATATCTCCTTGCGTGATTGGAGCAGGTCTTCCTCTTCTCTCTTTACTTTATATATTTCTTCCTTAATCTGCTCAAGAGACTGGTTAAGTGTCTCTATTGCAGTGTTGGATGAGTCAAGCTTTGCATTCAGCTCACTCTGCTGCTTTTCAAGAGTTGCAAGGGAATCATTTTTGGTTTTCCACACAGAGAGTCTTTTTTTGAGCTGGTTGAGAAAGTCTGGTCCTGAGGAGACAGTACCCCCAAAAGGTTTGATACATTTGTTTAACTCGGTGCGATCAGTTTCTGCTTTCTCCCGTTGTTTACAAACAAGATTCTCATGCTCTTTCAGACGAGCTTTAAGGCTGTTTCCATCACTCTCTTCCCGCACTATATCCCGGGATAACTCATTATGATCTTCTTTAAGTTTACTTTTTTTCTCATTAAGACCGGTTAGGCGCTGCTCAAGAAACTCCGCTTTATCTATAAGCTCTTCCAAAGATTTAATATTTGGTTCAACCGGATCTTTCCGTAGTGCCTCGCCATTGTTAAACGGGTGTTCTTTTGACCCGCATAATGGACATTCCGATCCGGAAACCAGTCTTTTGCGCTCCTCTTCGAGGGATCTGATTTTCTGTTGATAGGCCTGTTCACGATACAGAAATTTGAGTTTTTCCCTGAACTCCCTGACACTCTTATTGTCAAGCAATGTATTAAGCTCAAGCGAAACTTTTTCTGATTCTGAATTTACCTTTTCGATATCTTTTTCTATTTTTCCGGAACCAGCTTGAAACTGTTCAATCCTTTTGTTTGAAAGTGTGATTTTTTCCTTAATTGCAGTTATCTCTTCAACCTGTTCCTGAATTAACTTGTCATACTCCCTGATTATCCTGAACCTGTGCTCTATGACCCCATATTCTGACTCAAGTTTCTGATCGCAGTCATGTGCAGAGAGATATAATTCTAAACTGTCCAGAGAGAGCTGGATTTTTTTTGTTGACTCAGAATCTCGAACCATCTCTTTTTTATGACCTGATACCAAAGAACTGTTTCTGTTGAATTTGACAACCAGGTCGGATTTCTGTTTTGACTTTTCTCCGATCTTTATATCGAGTTCCCTGACCTGTTTGATGAGTGGTGCCTTCTGCCGCCGTATATTCTTTGCTTCTCCAAGACTCTGCAGTGCAGAGGCATGTTTGCTTTCAGTGTTTTCAAAATTCTGGCACAACAACGGATATCGGTTTTTGAGATCGGTATAGGAACTTTTATTTTTTTGGAGCAGATCCCGCGTGGATGATAATTTGGTGTAACAAGATTCCAACTGAGCTGCCTTTGTCGCCCTGTCAAGTCGCAGCTGATCAGGAGCAAACTGTTCTTTTTCGACTTGAAGATTTCTGAAGTTCTCGTCAATGACAATGATCTCATTTTCTAGCTCTTCTATATTACTAAGCCACAAAAGCGACCTGTCATTCAGTTGAAGATTTTCTGAGGCTTCTTTTTCAGCCTTCTTTTTACTCTCTAATTCCGATTGTATCCTCTGCTGATCCTCTTCAGACAACAACTCGATACCTTCAAGTTTAGCTTTTACAGCGCTAAGTTTTTCCCTCTCCAGGCGCTGCCTTTCAAAGGTTAGTTTTGATATCTGAGAATATATTCCGGTTCCGGTAATCTGTTCGAGTATAACCGACTTTTTCTCTCTGTCGGCTTTAAGAAAAGAATCAAACCCACCCTGTGCAAGCAGCATAGAGCGTGTAAACCTGTCGAAATCCATTCCGGTTTTTTCTTCTATAACCTTACTGACCAGACTTTTTTTGTTCTCAAGCAATTTATTGTTTGTTATATCATCGATCTCATGTCTTGGATTCTGAAGTGCTCCGTCAGGTTTTTTACGTGCCCGTGCCTGACCCCAGAAACAACGATATGCAGTTCCCGAAGATTCAAACACCACCTCTGCAAAGCATTCACCTGTTTGACGAGACATAATTTCATTTGAGGATGAGGTGATATTGCCAAGTCGTGGAGTTCTTCCATAAAGCGCAAGACAGAGCGCATCGAGAATGGTGGATTTTCCTGCCCCGGTTGGTCCGGTTAGCGCAAATATTCCGCTTGTTTCATAGTGGGGGTCAGTAAAGTCTATCGCCCACTCGCCATAAAGAGAGTTTAAGTTTTTCAGTCTTAGCTTACAGATTCTCATCGGCCATCCCCCTCTTCTCTGCTTTCGTCTTCGAGAATCGTACGGAGGATATCGGTGTAACAGCTCTTCAGACTGCAGATCTCTGATTCAGCAATTTCATTGGCCAAAAGGCAGCGCTCAAATACCACCAAAGGATCAAGCTCTTCCAGTGTCTCATGTTCATGGGAGCGGTCAATTATTCTATCAGTAATTTGTCTGTTAATAATACGAAGTACCTCAACGGGAGAACCTTCAACGATATTTTCAACCGACTCACGCAGATTGGTAACTATTTCATCCCCGATATATTCAACTTCAACCCATACCGATTCAGCTGCTGCGACCAACTGGTCCAAACCGGTAAGAATTGTGTTCAGATCGCCCCGCACTTTCTGAAGTTTCTGGAATGACGGCACCGCTATCTCTTTTATGCTGGGTGTGCCAGAGGCGAAATCGACACAGAGAACAAGTTTCTGTTGTTTCGCTTCACCAAAGCCCATTGGAAGCGGTGAGCCGCAATAGCGGATATGATCTTTTTTACCTACAATCTGCGGTACGTGAAGATGCCCCAGAGCATAATAATCCACACACCCTGGCAAAATGTCACTCCCTAAGTGCGCAAGAGATCCCACATACAGATCTCTGACCCCATCACCGTCAATTGTTTTCCCACCAGCAATGAACAGATGTCCCGTTGCGATGATGGGGATTTTTTCGCCACCGGTAGATTCTAAACTTTTTCGCTTCATTTCTGCAGAAAGGCAAACCTGATGATAATGATCTCTAACCCCTTCAACCATGCGCAGATTTTTCTGATCAGCAGATTCACCCGTTTCCACCGTTCTGACATCTTTGTCACGAAGATAGGGAACTGTACACACTATCGCTTCCGGTTTCCCTTCTCTGTCAAAGAGCACAACTACCTCATCCTCCGGCTTTTCACAGCAGCAACCAACCACATGCACATTCAACTCCCGAAGCAATTCTCTTGGTGCGTTGAGAAAAGATGGGGAATCGTGATTGCCTCCCACTACAATTACATGACGACAGGAGAGGGAAGCAATGCGACAGAGAAACCGGTAATAGAGACTCTGAGCACGGTTGCCTGGTGTCCCTGTGTCAAAAATGTCACCGGCTATAACAAGAGCATCAGCCCTTTGCTGATCAATGATAGAACAAAGCCAGTCGAGAAATGCTTCAAACTCCCCGTAACGCTTCTTGGTGAAAAGGTTTCTGCCGATATGCCAGTCTGAGGTGTGAAGGATCTTCATCCGCTCCCTTTGTTGATGCTGTTTGAAGGCACCTGAAAATCAGGTTATGAAGGAAAAGTTACATAATAAACCAGGGGTGTGGTAGTAAAAATACACTAATTTTCGGGTATGTTGAAAAAATTTGTGCCGCGGCCATCGACGGCCACCTTGTACGGATCGAATTGTCTGATCAAAAGGACACCATATTGGTTACCTTTTGATCAGAGATTAGTCCTGGGATCTTTGAGTTCAACTTATCCTCATACCCATTCTTCCCAATTCTTTTTTCACATTTTCTCTCTTATCTCCCTGAATCTCTACTATCCCCTTATTCTCAGAGATACGATAGGTGCCTCCACTGCCACATCTTTTCTTAAGTGTTTTGGCCAGATCCTTAAGAAAAGTCTCAGAAGGAGGTAACCGGTCGACAACCGTAACATCTTTACCCCCTCTGTGGGCGCGTTCGAGACGCAAAACGGGCTTGATTTCAGAAAGATCTCCCGGAGCTGCATCTTCTTTACACTCACAGGAAGCTGAGGGCATTTTGCAGCGATCACATCGCCTGTTCTTTTCCGGATCTGTAGAGTAGACCAATTTTGAATCTCGATTCATGGTATTACACCTCCTGAATAGATGGTTTCTGATCGGGTTGGACTTACACATATTACCGGTCCTGTTACGTTTTACTCCCCCTGGATGGGAGTAAAATCTGCAATTAAAGAGTTTTTAACTCCCGTTCACAGAGGAAATATTTGTTTCAATCCCCGAAAAAATCCATTATGGGCTCTAATGCCGAAAGTATGGGTGTATCGGGATACTGCGTTACAAGAATATCATAAACAGTGCTGGCACCTGCCCGGTCGAAATTGTGGTAAAAACACATAAACCTTTTGAACAGGACCTCCTCGGGTCTGATATTTTCGGCTAAAAATTCCGGCCTGGTATGATCGATATCCCTGAGGTATTCAAGTGCTCGTTCATAGAGCTGGTTATCCATGAGTCTGGCGCCAACCATGTAGCGGTAGATATGAGATTCATCCCCATTGTATTTCCCGATTTCTTTATAGTGGGCGAATTCTGAAAGCAGCGATTTCTCCCGCTCCTGTTCTCTCTCGTACTGCCTTGCGGCCATTCTAACCTGAGTTCTGACGTGAGGAAAGTATGGCGATCCAGGATTATTTTGCAGGAAAGCATCACCATGCGTTATCACAAAATCCCATTTCCTGAGATTTGATGCAGCAGTCAAGAGATAATAATCCACAATCTCCAACACATTCATTCCGCTGCCCTGAGGTGAAGAGGGGGGGTTATCTCTGACCTCAAGACAATAGGCAAACAACTCTCTGAATTGCATTTGAGACATGTAGTTGCTTGCGACCTGGTTAAATTGCATAATAGTAGTGCCGGTGCCTCTTATCGAATCTATTACATCATCATGCCTTTCCGAAGCCTCTCTTATTCTTTGGCGCACCTGTTCAAGGGAAATATTTGCGTAGTGAAATTCAGGAGACACCGAGAGAATCGAGGACAGTACCGCCTCAGCGCCCGGCAGATCACCATTATCCTTACGATCGAGTGCATTGCCATACTGCACCGCAGTCTCGAGTGTAATGTCCGGGTTGGAAGGGAGTGGGGAAGCTGTTCCGGTATGAGGGGCGAGTTTTGCAGTTATATCAGAGGCTTCCGTGGATACTCGCTGTAAAAGCCTTCGGAAATTATTTCTCCTCCCCCGGACTCGTCCACTTCCAACAATGGTACCCTGTTCGGAGTGAATGAGCCTCAGAGTCACCACGACACTTCTTCTGTCCAGCATGTAGGTACCTGTGAGAAGATACTGTGCCCCAAGCAGATTACCCACCTCAGGGGCACTCTCCATATCAACGGCTCCTGTCTGTCCCAGGGCTATCTCTCTCATAATTTTTTCAAGCTGCTCCCTCTCTACAAACAAAAGAGATGTATTGGCAGACAAATCGGAAATAAGAATCTCAGCAAGAGCCTTACCAAGATTAGGGTGCTCGTTTTCAGGAGAAAGATTATTGAAATAGAGTACCGAAACCGTAGGCTGATGCTGCGAACTGGCAGCACAAACAGCGGTTAAAAACAAAATAAGGAAAAGTTTCTTGCACATGGTTCAACTCCGTTAGGATAGCAGGTGGTATATGGTTCGTCTCTGCTGTCATAGCATCATAGCAGAGAATGGCCGATAAAATGTTGATAAAAAACATACCGGATACTCATGAAATATCTATAGAATACATTCTGCAACACCGAAGGTGGGACTAAGTTTTGTCAAACCCTAACCCTCTTATCTTTTTTATAATTCAAAGCAGGTCAGGCTTGGTTTACACTGGTAGGAAAATTACAATTTCAGTCAATAACACGACAGAAACTGCGTCTATTTCCTGTAAATAAATGCCCCAGAATTCGTTACAGAAAACAGGCATTATATCTGCGTAGTGTTCAAATGGGCTCCGATACAGAGCATTATTTGAAAGATGCTTACCTAATTTCTGAAAAAAGTCTGCGCGGGAATAATCGCGGAGTTTTTGCCATGTAATTTTTATACTTGTTCCCGAATGCTTTTTCCATCAAATCCTCCTCTCTGGGGACCCGGTAAAAATAAAGAAGAGAAAATGCCGCAACCATAGAAAATCCCGCAATAACATTATGGAGAAGCAAAGGCTGAGATAGTGCCCAAAGCCAGTAGGACGCATAAATCGGATGTCGCAGGTATGAATATATACCGGCTTGAATCAGTTCTTGATCTGGTTGAACAGAATGTGTTTTGGACCAGTTTTTCCCTAAGTCCTTGTGTGCTTTCCAAAGTACAATGAGTGAAAAGAAAATTAACCCTGTTCCGATAACTCCTGAAAACCACGGCAGATTGTAGTCAAAATACAGAAACAGGTCAGTAAATATGTAAATAAGGGGAAACAGCCCCATTCCCAAATAGGTTATATAGAGTAGTATGCGATCTGTTACAGGACCGGATACTTTATCTTTACCCGAACGGCCTCTTGCTAGTGTGCGGATAATTGTCCCCATAACCAGTGCTGCGATATAGACAAAGTAAAAAAGGGTATCCTGTCTCTCAATCATCACCGCGCAAACCCAATCCTGTCAGCAACCTGCATTCCTCCAAGCACAACCATCGGCATACCGCAACCTGGATTAACACTTCCACCGGCAAAATAGAGATTGCTGAAGATGGTGCTTTTCTGTGGTGCCTTGAACCCCATATTTTTCCACCTGTCACTCACTGTACCATATATTGCCCCCCGATGAGAATTGTAGAGACTTTTGAGATCATAAGGACTGAGGGTTTTTTCTGTTACTATATGATTTTCCAAATCCTCCAACCCCATTCTTTGTAATTTGCCCAAAACAGCAGACCGCAACTTTTTCAACCCCTCACAAGTTACACCCGATTTTGAATACAGAGACGGTATTTGCGGAAGAACCTTTATAACAGAGCATCCCTTTGGGGCAAGCCCGGGTTGATCGGGAGCGACTACATACAATATCGGATCATCGGGAAGGGTGAATCGCTCGAACACTGATCTGAATTGTTTTTTGGGGGATTGGGAATGGAATATGTTATGGTGTGCCAGCCATGGATAGTTCTTATTTACCCCAAGATGGATAACCAGACCAGAGCAGGATGGCGGAAAGCGTCTTTCAAGAGCATGGGCATGAGTTGTCAGTCCTGCAACCCGGATATAAAAAGGGATTGTTTCCATGTTCGATACGACAATATCACATGGTAATGTTTCCCTGTCTCTAAAATGAACCCCTTCTATTGTATTGCCCCATCCGGTTTTGATACCTGTAGCTTCATACCCGGTTTTGATATCAACCCCTTGTTCAAGCAGCAGTTTTCCTAATGCCTCAGCCAGTTTATACATGCCCCCTTTTATGTAATAAGCGCCAAATGCAAACTGAATCGAGCAAAGTGCATTCAAAAAAGCCGGAGCTCTGTAGGGCGAAGACCCTACATATTTACAAAAATAACCAAGTATTTGCTGCAGGTGTTTGTCCTTGATATGTTTTTCTAATGAACCGCTCACAGATGTGTACATGTCAACCTGAAGGACTTCAATGGGATTGGATTTGAGCAGAAGATCCCAAACGGAATCTATTCCCCTTTTAAAATAGAGAGACTCAATGAGGTTTCGCTGTTTGTTGGCGTAATTCAAAAACTTATTAAACTGTTCAGCACTGCCGGGATATAACTTGTTTAAGATTTTTGCGGTTGAATCTGTTTGTTGAAAAAGATCGATCTGCGAACCATCGGGAAAGAAATTGCGCCACTGAGGATTAACCTGTTTAAATTCGAAATATTTCTTAGGATCTTTTCCTGCTCGATTAAACAGAGAATAAAAAATGTGGGGCATGGTAAGCAGTGAGGGCCCAAGATCAAAATTAAACCCATCCTTTTTGCAGACATTAAGCTTGCCCCCGAGATGGGAGTTCTTCTCTGCGACAGTAACTTTCCACCCCCGGGATGCCAAAGAAACCGCAGCTGACAGCCCTCCAAGCCCACCACCAATGATCACTGCTCTGGATTTACCCATAGTATCTCCATAAAACATTTTCCCAGAAGATAACAGGCAAATCCTGTACCATTTAAAAACTCTACATTAGCCAACCTGAAGTAATTATCTTTGAATAAAGATCTGTGGATTAAGGAGAGGTGCCCGAGTGGTTGAAGGGGGCGGTCTCGAAAACCGCTGTACCCGCAGGGGTACCCAGGGTTCGAATCCCTGCCTCTCCGTTCTTAACAACCACTTTTGAAACATGTGTCGATAATCTAATCTAACCGAAAACAAAAGTCCATACTGAACCCTTGCACTTTATCGACACCACTTCGTTCAAAACCTTGAGATATGGTATCTGACACCTATGCCGTATGATTGGGAAGGATCTGTGAAAAAACTCATGCTGGGAAGCAGCATAACGGAGGGAGCTATTTCAAAGAACACTTCCAGTTTAGAAAAATACATGCTCATTCCCAAAGGAATTCTAAGCCCGAAATCGGAGCTCCCCTCTCTGAGGTTAGTTCTCAGACCCAAACCTGCATAAAGAGGCATTGTTCGGGATATGATATATGTGCTTAAAAGGTAATTTGCGTGAAGATACAGTCCACTGTTTGCCCATGAAACAGCAAAATCATATGACGTTTTGCTGTTTGAGCTTTTCAAACTGAGTGCGATATCATGTGGCTGCCCGAAATTTATGCCTATCCCTGCTGCACTACTGTCAGTTGCAAGAGCAAAAAAGATTAAAAATGGCAGAATTAGAATAGTTTTTTTCATGATAACACCTTTTGCCGTTTAGTTGAATTCCCAATCACACCGGTATCCGCTTCCCGAGCTGATATATCAAATATAATTACTCTTCCTGGTATTCATAAAAGATTCTTCTTATCGGGGATTTTTCAATTAGAAAATGAAGCAGAAATAAGTATAAGGGCTACAAAATAGGGTGCACTTAGAAACCAAGCCCTGTTCGGTTTACAGGTGAAGCACAAACCTTTTCATAACTCTATTTTGATTTGACATCTTTTTTTTGAACGCCTCTAATTTACAAGCAAGTCTGGAGGACGCCCCCAAAAGACACTGGCGAATGAGCGCTTTCGCCGGTCCTTTCCCGGGGCCAATTGTTCGAGTCTTCGAGTTTTGGCCCTTCCCCGGCGAAAGCGCGAATATTGGAGCCAGTGTGGGGCTCCCAAGGCATTCTTTGCCTACTTTCTTTGGCCTTGGAAAGAAAGTAGGTCGGGGTTGGGGGCTGAAGGCCCCAATTGTTTTTGAAACAGCGCTTCTTAGCGCTGGACTCTTAAAAAAAGTAATGAAACTCAAACACTCTCTTATACATATATAATTGCCGGAGTAATAATCTTATTGCATACAAGACATAATTTTAATCAGGATAATATGGATGGGAAAAGCCTTTCCCTCGCTGCAGCTTTAGGTGCGGACACCTAAATCTTCCGCTACCCATTCAATGCGGTCGGGAATTTATACTGAGCGCAGCCGAAGTATCACGGGGGCACAGTTCGACAGGCTGCTATGATGAAAATCAACCTTTTCTTACTACATTCTTTATATTTTTGTCATTTCATATAAACACCTGCTTGGTCTTGTGATGGCAGCACCAGACAGACCCCTCAATAGGTCTCGCTGGTGATGCCACTCCACACTCTTAAATTTGTTTTAAACTACAGAACAAGTTATAAAAAAGGCCTCTTCAGTCTGCTATTCGAGTTTCCTTCATAAAGAAGTTACTCAGGTTACCGTTCGGAAAGTCGGATATGGCGCCGCACATACTCAGATTGCGTTCTTCTTATACTGGTTCAACTCCTGTCGAAACGTGGTACGCCTTTTTCCGAAACGCAAATTTTTTATTCTGGTTATCTCTTTTTGCAGCTGAGTTAGTGAACGACTGATGGTTCGATCACTTCTGCGTTCACTGTCAGGTACCCTGCAGCTTTTGTAATCGCCGTTTTCCAAAACTGTAGCAAGGCGTCTGGAATCAATCTTATCGGTTTTAACTCTTGTATGCTTCTCCTGTGTTACCTTGTTGGGTGGGGTTACAATACAGGCGATATCATCGCTTACAAGCTGATCATGTAAGCCAAACCCCTTAAATCCAACTTCATAAATTACGGTAATATCACAGTCTGGGAATTTATTTCTGAAATAATTAAGCAGATTCGCATATCGTGCCTGCATACTCGTATAATGTATCTCCCTTTTATCACAACGCACCGTTATCTTCCATGTTTTTTTGGAATCTTCAAGACCAACGAAAATCTTCTTGCTTTTTACAACGTAATTCTGCATTTTTCTTGTACTCATGGCTACCTCTCCTTTTGTGGCACTTTGTGACCACGTTAATGTTAAAAGACATTTTAAAGGAAGGTAGCTTTTTTTATTGTTTAATGCAACAGTGTTTGGGCATCCTTTCATAACATAGTAACTCACTGCAGGCTCGTAAGGTAAGCGATATTGTAGCCATTTAGAGTGATAGGTCATTTGTAAAACCACATCTTGCGTAAAAAGTGCAGTATAAAACATATCAGAGCTGATTGATACAGATACCGCCTGGGTTAATCGCGGCAGGGGGGACTGGACAATTCATATTGTCCAGTCCCCCATTAAGAGCGGAGTTCGCGCAGCGCTATAAACGAGGGACAGAGGAGGAACGAGCAGAGCCGAAAGAAGAACCGGTAAGTTTACAGTGAGCCTGGTCGAACTGTCCGCGGCAGCAGCCCAAAATATTCTTACTCTCTTTTACTTTCAAACAGAGGCATTTTGGTTTTTTGCTCTTTGCCAAAGCAATGATTTGAAAGGTTCAAGTGTCAACAGATACGGGAAATACCTAAAAGAGATTAGAGCAAACTGGGTATAATGATAACCTTTTTGAAAAGAATACTAAGAGCTCACCCCCCCTTCTAAAGGAAGGGTAAAATGATGCATGACATTTTGTAAATTGTCAGCCTTTCTGTTATCGAACAATAAATCTGTTTTGTACAATGTTTTTTGATGTCGTGATGCGTCCAATGTACATGCCTTGTGGCAAGGATATATTATTCACCGTGTATGAAGAGCCCAAAACATGTATTTCTTTTTGGAAAATACACCTACCATTAAGGGAGTAGATACTTAGCACTCCATAGTTTAAATCCGTTGGAAAGTTTGATATCCTAAGTTGATTCCCTGCTGAACTAATAAGAGGTAGAGATGCCCCTGTGTGCCGGTTGTTAATACTCCTGCTCACAGACACATCATCACTTACAAAACCGGAAAGAAGCAATTGTTTTACATTTATTGTTGTAATCTGACCTTTTTGCTCAGCACGAAGAGAAAGACCTGTAATATCATCGAGATTTGGATAGTCCATGCGAAGAGGCTCTTCTGTCCATGAGGGCTGAGAGAAGTCTCCGGGTGTGAGAAACAGTGTGGTATCTGAACGGGCCTGGGGTAATTCGATAGCGTGAGAAGTACCTGAAGCACTTAATGTGGCCTGATTCAGTACCAGGCTGAAGGAGCGGTCTGACTGATAGGTGATAATTATTGTGTCAATATTTTTATATGTTCCCTCTGCCCGGGCAAAGGCGCTGACCCATGAATAGTCCCCGGATGGGTTTTCCGCCAAGTCAAGCTCAGCAGTCAACCCACCTGCAGCTGTACTGATAAGAGCTGAGGAGCCAAAGCCATCAGCATTTTCACTCCACGCTGCCAAAGATGTGAAATTTTGTTTAAGCACTAAAGTATCAATGTATACTGCTGATAGAGAGAGATTTTGTCCAGGCATTGCAAATGAAACTGTATGCTCGTAAGGAGAATCGAGAAACCGGGTATTTCCCTTCCACATCAAAAATGCTTTGTTTTCATGAAATGGATTTGCAGAAACAGAAACCATACTGCCCTGTTTATATTCTCCGGAACCATCCCCGTCTCTCACTGTAACCTGGTAGAAGCGTTGACCCCCGGTGTCACTTTCCGGTGCCCACCAGTTCCCTGATACCATAAGCATGGATAACAGATTGACTGCGGTTGCATATACCCCGCTGCCAGTGTTGTTTCGCATAATATCCCATGCACTGTTTAAAAATCCCTCAAATGCAGGATCCACCGTTGCTGCAACGGCAAAGGGCGCTGTAAAGACAATGTCTGACCAGTTATTAAGTGGAGTACCGTCAAGAGAATATCCGGCTCTGACGTTACGTGCATTACCATTGGTTGTATTATTAAGCCAGCTCATCAGCCTATATGCCGCATTGTATGAATCCTGATTTCCGTAATGAATATAATCGGTTGCAATCCGCCAGGGATACCGGCATGCATTGTAATAATACTCATCTGAATGGGGCGTATTTGAAGACCCCGTGGGATCGGGCCTTGGTGTTGAGTCGGTTATAAAATCCGGCATCAGTCCGGTATTGGGGGCAAAACCTGAGGTAATGGTACCTACCAGGCTATAAATTGTATCGATTGCTTCAAGCCAGAAAACATCATCTGTTGCGCTATGATAGGCGCGCAGGTGCCCAGGCATCCAGTCTGAACTGCGTGAACTAAAGTGATCCGGATCCCATCTGAGTTGAAAATCACCCCGGGCAATACGCTTTGTTTCAGGACTCATGTTCCCTGCAAGGATACCCTTTGTAATCATCTGCCGGGCTTCATGAAGATAATCGATATCACCGTCAGATCCCCACTGATGGTGTGCAAGAAGAAGTGCGTAAGCTATATCCATATCGCCATCACTGGCTGATGTGGACCGTTTGTCAGATTCATTGTTAACAACAGTCCATGACATATTATAAGGATTCACACTGCTTGGATGATCCTTAAAAAAGTAAAACATTCCGTCAAAATATTCACGTGCCAGAGGCTCATGACCCGCCATTAGTGCAAAGATAATCATTCCATAGCCATGTGCCTCTGAAACGGTATTTGTAATACTGTCATCAGTACCGGATCCCCCGGCCTGTATATAGTAGCCATTTTTCCTCGACTTTTTCAGGTGACCTTTATACTGGTTTTCATAGATTGATACCACATGGGAATTAAGCTCCTCCTGGGAATATTGTGATGGTTGTATTATACGGCCATCAAAATTCTGAGCCTGAGGAAAGGGACGCTGGGGTGCAGACCAAATGTTGCTGATACAGAAAAACAATAACAGGCTGATACGCTTACATGTAAAATTAACCATAAAAAAACTCCATACTATTTTGAACAAAATCACCTCTATATAAGGTACGACAAAAAAAATGCATATGCAAAAGATTCCTAAGAAAAGTTCAGGCGGGGAGGTTTTTCACTTGTGTTTTTACCAAAAAAACAGATTCAAAAAACTAAAATTGTATACTTATCTGTCCGCATTAAAAATGTAAGGAAAACATGTCTGTTTATATAAAAATTTGTTGTATCTGTAAAATGCATAAGTACTCTTTTAATATTGTATATTAAAACTACTTTGAAAACTCATTCCAATCACGAAAGCGTCTCCAGTATGACACTGCCTTCTCCATATACAATCTGCGATTCAGATGGATGTACTTCAAAGTACCATCAAATACTCTCTTTTTGTGCAGACCACTTCATATCTTTTTGCCAAACAGGTATAACAGGAGAACTTCTTTGGCTTAATACTAAAGAAAACTGTCCTCAGCGCAGTTTTGAGGAAAGAGCGGAGGTTCTTACGCTTGGTGTGCTCTTTAAACAGTGGGGCAATACTGCCGCTAAGTGAGGTTAATGGAGGAGCTTGAAAAACTCTGGCATACCCGCACTACCGATAAAGATAAAAAAGCAGAAGCTGATAATCGCAGAGGTGAAATATTTCATTATCTGAGAACTGAAAAAAACGTTTCTTATTTATCACAAACAGTTAATGTGAAACGTTTTGTCAGATGGCTGGCAGCTGCCGGTGAATTCAGATTTGAAGCTGAAAGGTTTCAAATCATGATAGAGTCAATGGATGAAAATGAACTGATAACGATAGCCGGTTCCCTTGCCGATTGGAGCATACAAGAGGTGTTCCCTCATCTTAAGCCCTATACCAAACAGGTAAAAACTTTTTTAAATTGGGCGCATGATCAAAATGAGAGAGAGGATATTTTTCTTATTACCCGAAGCGAAACAGAATACCATTGTAATATGCTGGGTGCCGAAGTGATGAACCGGGGATTTAGGAGCGGTTTTGTACAAACTAAAAAAAGGATTGTCCTTGTTCCAGGTTGTATGAGAGTGTTTAACGACAGTCGATGTAAAGCAGATGTAAACGGTTTGGATATCATCTGTACTTTTTGTTCTTCTCACTGTAATGTTGCTGCGATAACCAGATTAGGTTTAATAAAAAATTTTTCGGTTCTCATTGTTCCCCATGCATCCAATTTTTCCGCCTGGCTAAAACCATGGCAGGGTGTCCAGGATACTGGGCTTGTTGCGGTAGCATGCCCGCTTCATCTTGTCCCCGGAGGTTTAGAAATGAGAAAGTTGGGATTGATGGCTCAATGTATTGAACTTAATTTTTCCGGATGCAAAAAACACTGGAACCCAGAGGGTATCGCTACATCTCTTGATACTAAGCGACTTTTAAGTTTGCTTTAAAAAGCGATCTGCTCATTGCTCATGTAAAGCTTTGTAATATCGGCGGCGTTCCAAATCACTAATCCAAACCAATTTCAGTATATTGAAAATTCATTAACCCGGCATCAAATCAAAACTGTGAATACCAGTTAAGTCAGATAGCCACGGGAGATGATCTCTCCAATAAACATTCATTTTTGGTTTTATCCCTGAAAGATCATCGAGTAGACCAGCCCTTAAAAATACTACATCAGGTTGGGATTTCATTTGACCATAGATGATTGAACCGCAGTTTGCACAAAAATGGCGATAAGCAGGACTGCCGCTATCACCTGTACATTCATAGATCTTAAGTTCGGTTCCTTCTAATTGCAAATCTGATTTCTTGACTCCTATCACAAATGAAAATGCGGAACCCGAAGATTTCTGACAAGCTTTACAATGACACAATGCAGAAAACAATGGGTCAGATTTGAGTTGAAAACTTATCTGGCCACATAAGCAAGAGCCCTTCATATCCATTATAAATCTCCTCATTCTACTATTTATTATAACCTTTTAACTTTCAATCAGCTTTTAGAGAACCTTAAGGGTCGATTGTAACTGGCCTCATTTCTTAGAAAGGAAACAATAGCCAGGCAACAAATTGAAATAGTAATTGCCAACTGAAAACTCCATGGGGTATCGAAGCCAAGAAAATGTACCAATGCTATCCACCCTTGAACCAGTCCGAATATTCCAAAAAGGGCGATTCCCAGTAAATATCCAATACGGTATTTTTTCAACACCGCTAAAATCATTAATGAATTGATAGCTGTCATTGAAAAATGAACCCAGGCCTCCCATAGAGAGGTGAAGTTGAAGATGACGTGGTATATTCCTATGAGGTGGATAATAAGTCCGGCAAAAAAAGCAATGAGTGGCAACTTGGAAAAAAGGCTATCATAAAAAGGGGCAGGCCAATTATCTTTCCTGAAGAGAAGGGGACAGCATAAAAGAGCAAAAAGGAATAAGGCGAATTGTAAGCTGGTGTAAATGTTTCCAAAGGCATTGACAATTCCCATTAAAGACATGTTCTCTATTGAGCTAATTAACACAAATGAATTTACAGACACATTGACTGTTAAATTTATAAAGGCTGCAGATACACCAAACCGTGGTATTTTAATGAGAAGAAATACAATTAGTGGATTAATGGCAGTCAAAGACAACCAGTACCCATTAATGACCGGTGAAACACCATAAGCCTCAGCTATGTCAAAAAAACCTATATTTATTGCATCAATTAGATGTATGATGTGTGTTATGGTTCCGACAAAATGACCAAAGATAAGTATGACAATGATGAATATCAAATCTTTATTCATAGCAAACATTGACAGGTAAGTTTTTGTTCATATTTTTACTCCTTGTTTCTCTTGTACGCACACATTTTTTTCATAAGATTTGCTGAAGTGATAACCTCTTTTTCTCCGCAGTCAAATAGACAGATAATATTTCGATTGATCTGCAACGCTTTTTGAAACTGAAATAGCTTCCTGAATCAAATCTTGAGGATATCCGTTTATCTGTAGTATTCTGATTGCATTGTGCTTTTTTAAAAAGCCGCGCTTTAGTTTAAAGTCGAAGTGAACTGTTCCATCCTCAACATCTTCTCTGAAATGGTATAGATCGTAATTTCCCCTGAGTAGACCAGATAACTCAATATCATGAGTAGATACGATTACAATATTGCCATTTAAACAAATCCTTGAAAGTACAGCTTTTGCTATTGCGATTCGCTCTATCGTATTGGTTCCCCTGAAAATCTCATCCAGACAAAACAAACAGGAAGAGTCTGTTTGGCTTGCGGTGAGTAAATTTTTTACCGCAAGAACTTCCTGAAAATAATAGCTCTTACCACTCATTACATCATCAGAAATTCTGATTGTAGAATACAATTTTAGAGGAGGTATTCGGAATTCAGTTGCAAAAGAAGTGTTAATAGTTTGAGCAAAAAGAGTGTTTATAGATATTGCACGGATAAAAGTCGATTTCCCTGACATATTGGAGCCAGTTAGCAGTATGGATTTTGGCCCGGTCGTTATGTCATTTGCTACACAGTTGGAAACAAGTGGATGATAAAGCCCGGAAGCGTGAAGCCCGGACTGCTCAGAAGAAATCAGTGGTTTGCAGTAATGTGGAAGACCTGCCCGTAACGATGCTATAGAGATAGCACTGTCGATCTCGCCGCAATATTCAAAGAACGTTTGTATATCACCTCTTCTCTCTTTCAAACGCCTGAGAACAGAGAAGACCAGTATCGGTTCGAGCAAAAATTGAACTTTAAGGTATTCTGAGAATAAGTAAGCCATCCCCATAAACGGATCGGACACCTGCCTGGCCTCCAATTCGAAAACCTTCATCTTACTTTTAAGCGACTCAATAGATTTGACCGATTGCCTTACAGCTGTTTCTGATATGGAAGGAAGCTTGAACCTGAGCAGGTTTTCCGTGAATGAGCATAACTTGGAAAGTCGCTGTATTGAATTGGCATATCTGCATGTGTACTTTTTGTTCGCGTAGTGAATGAAAATGTTAACACTAAATAGCCCCACCAGAAGAAGTGCTATTTGGGGAAATATTACAGTTAACAGTGCTGTTAAAAAGCTAACAGCAGATAATAGCTTTATGATAATTAAATATTTTGGTGGGTCTGCAAATTTCTCAAGAAAAAGATCTGCAACATCATAAGTATATACATCCGATAGTTTTGAGAGATAATACTGCGCATCTAATCTCCGTGTCTTGTTATGGGTGAAGTAATCAATCAGTATTTCCTGTTTATCGAAGCTGGGAGATTTTTCTATGGTAAGGAGTTTGGAATAGAGATACTGCTGACCTACCAGTGAAGTAGTTCTATCTGCAAAAGCAAAAACATCCCTGAAATCGATATCATTTATGGTTTGTTCAGAAACAACGTGAAAAGCAGATGAATTATCTCTCTTGCAGAAATAGCGCCCAATAAGTTCAAAGTTGAATGTCTCTTCCTTAGGTTTACCCCAGGACTTATCTAATTTTTGTATAATGTTTTTTTTCCTATTGAACACCATTATGCTTAAGCTCTCGCACTTTCATTTTTGTTCTTGTTTATGAGGTCTGGAATGGGTGACTGTATGCAATCTTTCTCCAATAAAATCTGTACTAACTCAAATGGCCTGAAAAAGAAAGGTGCATGTCCTGATTCTAAATATCGTATTTCACATCCTGCTCTTCTGTAAAACATTTCCTGCATTTCAGATGTCAGTGATTTATCCATTGTGCAAACTATTCCAACACGTGGTATCGATATAGGATTTGAGAGCCGTATTGGAGTTCCAATCGGTATTACCGACTGAGATACCACTCTCATTTTGGCATACTCGATATCTTCATCTGAACAGCCATTGTAAATAATCCTTCCGATACTTTCGGGCAATAATCTTACGGACATTTTGTCCGGGTTGATTTCAAAGCACTCTTTTAATTCTGAACCGGTGTCAGTTTTCAACAGCTCCCCTATGATTTCACCATCTTCGGGTATAAAGCCTGAAACGAAAACTGCCTTTTTGATCTTTTTGCCACCCAATATGTCGATCACTTTGGTAATAACAGCACCACCCATACTATGACCAACAAGAATAACATTTCCACTTGCCTCAGATAGTGTATCCAGAATTTTCTTGACATAAAGATCGAAAGTTATTTCATGGGGTTGCAAAATACTTTGAGGTTCGTGGCCTGGTAAATCGGGGGTATACACGGTGTGCCCTTTTCCTTCAAGTATTCCCTTTACCTTATGCCAGCACCATCCTCCTTGTGCTGCCCCATGTACCAAAATGAAATCAGACATTCAGGTGTCCTGTATATTTTCTTATTTGAGTCAGACTGACAACAACCTCATTATTATTACTCCGGCAATTATATATGCATAAGAGAGTGTTTGAGTTTCATTACTTTTTTTTAAGAGTCCAGCGCTAAGAAGCGCTGTTTCAAAAACAATTGGGGTCTTCAGCCCCAAACCCCGACCTACTTTCTTTCCAAGGCCAAAGAAAGTAGGCAAAGAACGCCTTGGGAGCCCCACACTGGCTCCAATATTCGCGTTTTCGCCGGGGAAGGGCCAAAACTCGAGGACTCGAACAATTGGCCCCGGGAAAGGACCGGCGAAAGCGCTCATTCGCCAGTGATTGGGGCGGATTTGTACCCGATAGTTTTTTTAGGAGCTTACTGCCGTGCGCCCTGTGAAAGATGGAGATAATTTTTATGCAAGTTTAATTGCCGGAGTAATAATATGGGTAGTATCCCTCCGCTGACCGGAACCCATAGTTATTCCTTTTCAAAAACATAATCACAGTAAGTCGAACTTTTTACCGATTTGGATTTCATCATAAACCCACTTTTCTGGAACATTCCCTCCAGAACCCAGTCAAATGTGGAATGTTCCTCGAGGAGATGATTTACAGCATCCTTTGTAAAATCGTCATCTCCTTTAGAGGCAATTAAATCTATCAGCTCTTCAAAATGTTCTTTATATTCAGAGACTGGAAATGAAAAGATTACATCCGAAAGAAATACTCTGCCGCCTGGCTTTAAAACCCTTGCCATGTGGTGGATAGAAACGGCCTTCCAAAAATCCGGCAAATGATGAAAAGCCACCTGCAAAATAAGAGCATCAGCATGATCGTGCTCAGAGAGGAATTCCAAAATACCTTTGTGTATGCACTTAATATTAGGAATATCATTTGACAGAATTTTCTCACTCAGCAGATCCAGCATGACAGGAGATATATCAACAGCCAATATCTTCTTACAAAATTTAGATAATTCAAGGGTAAAAAAACCACTCCCGCATCCTAAATCAACGACAGTACTTGTTTCTGTTAAGTTTAGCTGTTGCGCAATCCGGCGAGATTTTTCCAGGTAATTGCTTTCAAGTTTGGCACTGCGCTCATCCCACTTTCTTGCTCTTTTCAGATCCAGAAATGTTGAGCCTACAGGTTTTCTTTCATCGAATATCATTTCACCCTCTTCCACTTTTCTCATATCGTATCCTTAGGAGTCTGCTTTTCTTTCAATTTCCCGAATAAAACTTGTTTTTGCAGAAGCGTACTCATTACCATCTTCCCACTCTTTTAACGCAAGATCTCTCTTTAATGACTCATACTGTTCTTTTGCCATTTGGTTATTAATCAAATAATCCCTGAAAAGAATGTGCCTTCTCCAAAAATGACTGCCGTACTCTACCATATGAATGTGATGTGTTGAAACACCATCCTGGGCTTTTACCAAAAATTTTCGTTCAGGAAATGAAGTTTCAAATTCAGAAATATATCTGTAACCAATATCTTGCAAAGAAAGCACAAAGTCATCTGCAGTGGCAAACCCTTTAAGACCAATCATTATATCTATAATGGGCTTTGCCGCAAGTTCTGGAACAGAAGTGCTTCCAATATGTTCCACCCATGCGCTATCATCTGTTATCGCTCTGATTATGCTTGCCTTTTCAGTTTCGAAAAGTGCTTTCCATTCTTTTTGGTATTCCATTAACACTATTTTCATTTATTCCCAATCAGTCAATTTCGTGTTTGCTGAACTTTCGGTTCTCTCAGAATTTTATGAGTTTTATGGTTTAGATAAACCGCACCGTCCGACAAATCTGTACAGTTCCCCAAAAATCGGAGAACTGTACATACATATAATTTTATTTCCTCAGAAAACGAAGTTTTCTATTTGTTCGGAACAGCGGGTCTGAAATGCCATCCGGAGAAACTGCGAAATCATTATAACCTTCAAGATCCCACTCAGACGGGGGTAGACTTCCGGGATAAGAGTCAAAATATTGGTGTATAGTGATACCCCCATAGTATTCCAACAGATGCAATTGGTCCTCAACAAAACGATAACTAATACTGTCCCCGTCAACAATGAGATACCCACCTGATGTTCTGTAAGGCATCTGTTCAGTGTATATATCACCCAGGTTATAATATCCTGTCATTATACCATTATCTGAAAAACTTACAGCCATCGGAGATTCGCTGATAGTAAAATCTTGAGAGCCTACCATATCTTGTTCAGCAAATCCCATTCTTGTAAGGATCCAGTTTCCAAACAGATCTGTCTGATCTCCTGAAGATACAGTTAATCTTGCAAAATCACTCTGGACCGTTCCACTACTGTTTGAGACGATACATCGGAATTGAGAACCGTTATTTAATGTGGTCGCAGTTACTGTAAAAGAACTTGATGTCGCACCAAAGATATCTGTTCCGTTTTTCTGCCATTGATAGGTGAGATCTTCACCTGTTGCGAAAACAGAAAAAGTAGCATCTTCCCCGCTTTCAACTGTAATATCTGAGGGTTGAACAATTATTTGAGGAGCAGTGTTTTCTTTATTGTGCCATTCAGATGGAGGTAGATCTCCTGAATATCGGTCAAAATGCACATGCTCTACGTAGTCGTCAATTGAAAATGTCAGAAGTAATTGTCCCTGAACAAAATCATAACTGCTACTATCCCCGTTAACAATAATATACCCATCAGAGGTGCTGTAAGGCATCTGTTCTGTATAAATATCACCCCAGTAGTCATTTTCGTAATAAGTCAAAATCCCATTATCAGAGAAATTCACAGCTTCTGGAGATTCGCTGATGGTAAAATTCTCTGTTTCTAAGTTAACATCACCATAGTAATATCGCACTTTTACCAAAACCCAGTTTCCAACCAGTTCATCTTCGTATTCTGAAGATGTTTGAACCGTCAATTTCGCAAAATCACTTAGGACAGTTCCCGCACTATTTGAGACGATACATCTGAATTGAGAACCGTTGTTTGATTTTGACGCAGTTACTGTATAAACACTTGATGTTGCACCAACAATATCTGTCCCATCTTTCTGCCATTGAAAAGTGATATCATCACCTGTTGCAACAACAAAAAATGTTGCGGTACCTCCGCTTTCGACTTTAACATCCGATGGTTGAGTCATAATTTGAGGAACAGCACTTTCCTTGTCCCATTCAGACGGAGGCAAATCTCCTGGATAACTGTCAAAAAACATGTGCTCTTCAATGCTGTGTTCGTCAAGATCATATGACATAATCAGGTGTAATTGATCGCTATCAAAGCTGTAGATTGCAGTTTCATACTCGGTAATAAGTTTACCCCCAGAAACAGTATAAGCAACTTTCTCTATCTCTATCCCATCATCAAATCTTTCATAATAGGTAACATTTCCATTACTGGAAAAACTCATAGATAACGGAGATTCGCCATAAGTAAAAACTTCTGATTCTGATTCACCGTCAAAATTGTATTCAGTTCTTACCAAAATCCAGTTCCCAACAATGTCATTCTGATTTTCTGAAGATGTTAGTACTGTTAATGTTGCGGCGTTACTTTCAACTGTTCCAGCACTGTTTGAGACGATACATCTGAATTGAGAACCATTATTTGATTTTGCAGCTGTTACAGTATACGAACTGTCAGTAGCCCCAGGAATATTTTTTCCGTTTTCCTGCCATTGATAGGTAAGATATTGTCCGGCAGCTTTCACAGAAAAGGTTATTGATTGTCCCTTTTCCACAATTTCACTTGATGGGTGATTTATTATTGAAGGCTCTGAAATTTCTTCATCAGTGATTTTTAACAAAGCTACTTCACTTACAGTTGTACCGTGATTATTAGTAACATGGCACACAAATTCTGCCCCATCGTCTTCAATATTTAATGGAGGAGTTGTGTACGAACTGGAATTTGCTCCAGGAATAGCAGTTCCATTTTTATACCACTGATAGGTCTGAGCACTACCAGATACTGTAATGGTAAATGTGGCTGAATCTCCGGGATTAACAACCTGATCTACCGGCTGGATTTCTATTATCGGACTCTGTGTATATCCGGATCCAACAAGTGTGTCATCAGTGCAACTCAAAAAAGCTGTTACTAACA